>CACZRH010000207.1 GCA_902783455.1 uncultured Lachnospiraceae bacterium
AATGCGAATGGCCATGGCGGGTTTTGTACTGAAAAATACCGTCAGCGAGAATGGAACCGTAACGCGCGGTGTCTGCATCGGCAATGAAAATAATATTCTGACAGGCGTAATCGAATCCAGGGATATCGCCATCCGGGACGGAAAAGCAGTGACGTCCACGGAGGAATCCAAGGAAATTATTTCGCCGGACAGCATTGTTTCCATGAACATGTGGGCATGTGATACGGATTTTCTGGATGTGCTTGAAGAGAATTTTATCCGTTTTCTGAAAGACGATTCCAAAGATCCGCTGAAAAAGGAATTCCTGGTTCCGGTATTGATTGATTCCCTGATTAAGGAAGGAAAGGCAAATGTAGCGATTCTTCCGACAGATGACAAGTGGATCGGGATTACCTATCAGGAAGATACCGAAGCGGCCAGAGCGGAGTTTAACCGCATGGTGAAAGAAGGAATATATCCTGCGGCTCTTTGGTAACAGGAATGTATATTTAAATAATCCGGAAATGATCTTAAGAAAAAGTCGGAAAAGATTGGAATTTTTTATGGAACAGCCAGCAATTCTCGGGGGTACCCCGGTAAGAGAAGAAAGAATATATTACGGATGTCAGTGGATCGGCGAGGATGATGTAGAAGCCGTAAGTAAGGTATTAACCGGCAGTCTTATCACCTGCGGTCCCATGGTAAGCCGTCTGGAAAAGGAGCTTGCCGAGTACTGCGGTGCAAAATATGCGGTTGCGGTATCCAACGGAACAGCGGCACTTCACTGTGCATGTATCGCGGCCGGATTAAAGGAAGGCGATGAGGTCATTACGACACCGCTTACCTTTGCCGCCAGTGCAAACTGTGCTCTGTATGTCGGTGCAAAACCTGTATTTGCGGATATTAATCCGGAAACCTATAATATCGATCCGAAGAGCATTCGGGAGCACATTACGGAAAAAACAAAAGCAATTGTGGCAGTGGATTTTACCGGTCAGTGTGTGGAGCAGGAAGAGATTCGTGCAATCTGTGATGAGTATCATCTGGTATTTATCGAGGATGCGGCGCATGCAATCGGAAGCGCATATGACGGAAAGAAAGTCGGTTCCTTAGCGGACATGACATGTTTCAGTTTTCATCCGGTAAAAACGATCACATCCGGAGAAGGCGGAGCCATTACCACCAATAATGAAGAATATTATAAGCGTCTGGTGCTTGCGCATACCCACGGAATTACGCATGATGAAGAAATGATGGAAGATGCACCCCATGAGGGACGCTGGGTATACGAGCAGATTTCGCTTGGATATAATTATCGTATGACGGATTTCCAGGCAGCACTTTTAGTCAGCCAGTTAAAAAAGCTGGAGTCATTTAAGGCACGCAGACGGGAAATCGTAGAGCGCTATAATGAAGCATTTAAGGGCCTTCCCGGAATCATTGTTCAAAAGGAAATTGAAAAATCCGATACCTGCCGTCATTTATACATTATCCGGCTGGATTTGGATAAACTGACCTGCACAAGAAGAGAGTTCTTTGATGCGATGAGTGCCGAGAATGTTCAGTGCCAGGTGCATTATGTTCCGGTTTATTATTTCCCGTATTACAGACATTTGGGATATAAACAGGGACTTTGTCCGAATGCGGAAGAAGTCTATAAAGGAATCATGAGTATTCCGCTTTATCCGAAATTATCCGATGCGGAGGTAGAGGATACGATTCATGCGGTAAAGAAGGTGCATGACTGGTATCTGAAGAGAGACTGAGGACGGCAGGTTTTGAAAAGAGTTTTGAAATAACATTTAGAAAATTTCAGGGATTGACGGTGAAACCGTCACCCGGTGTGGTTCCTCGCAGGGAGTAGTAGAATTCGTAAGGTCCTGCGGGGAATTTTTCATATCCGGTCTGATCTCCGGAAACGGGTTTATAAAAGGTCAGCCCGTTTACGGTGTAGCTTTCGGTCGGATATTCTTCGTAAGGTTCGGCTGTAACATAGTAAGGATCACGGATATGGGAAATGCATTCGCGGGCTGTCGTAAACGACTTAAAAAGAATGAAGCCGGCGAAGCCGAGGCAGAGCCCGATTGTAACAATCCGGTGAAATACACGAAAAGTCTTTGTCCGTTCGGCGGTATCCTTAAAAAACGCAACATAGAGAAAGCCCAGAGCGCTGAATCCGGGAAGAATGACAAATGCATATCCGTAGCGAACAAGCGGAGCTGCGAAAAACCACAGGAAAAAGGATGCACAAAGGGTTACACAAAGAAGGAGGAAGCTTAAAAGAAGCTTCTTTTTTTCGTTGTCTTTTTTTCGAAAGGCAAGTACGGGAAAAATCAGAAACGAGAATAAAATTCCGAGTGCATCAAGAACCAAAAAGCCTTTGTTCGGAAGGCTTTCCGCACGAAACCAGTGAGGGAACCATTCCGAAAAGGTTGCATTATAGTTTCCGAGTTCCGGGATTCGCTGGCCCCAGAATTTGATTTCCGCCGCATCCCTTGCTGCGGCCTCGGCCGGAACCTGCCAGTCCGGATGCAGAAATCCCAGCATGGTCGACGGATAAAGCGGCCAGCCGGAAAGCAGATAGCCGCGAATCAGCGTGGGAAGCAAAACCAACAGTCCCAGGCAGATAAAGGTAATAATCTGACCGGCTTTCTTTTCTTTGATTAGGGTAATAAGCGGTTTTATTACCAGCAATACCATAAGTCCCGCGGAAAATTTAAGAGTGATGGCAAAAAGCGCAAGAACGGAGAGCAGGGCATACGGCACATGGGATTTTTCATCGTCCTCAAGAAGCGTGACATAGCGGTAAACCAGGAAAAATACGACAGAGGTCGCAAAGAAATCCGATGCCGGTGCAACCACTTCAAAGAGAACCAGTGTGATGTAATAAAAGATTCCGATCCGGATAAAATCAGAGAATCGGATTTGTTTTTTTACGGCAATCTCATACAGTTTTATGCAGGGCGTAAAAAGCAGCAGAAGAAAATATCCTGCCATGCAGTGCATCGGCTGCATTTTGGTCCAGGAGAAGGAAAAAAGAGCGGATAATGCAAATGCTGCGGAATTATAACCGAGACGGAAATGAAATAACGCAAGCCCTTTGACAACCCCGTATTCCTCAATCCAACGGATGGCCTGTGCATGATAGAGCGAGGTGTCATATGCCATATATCCTCTGGAGGATGCATAGGCAAAAAGGAGAATACCGATGAATAAAAGAATCCATTCAATCAGCGGTTTTTTGCGGTTTTTAAAAGCCGCCGGAATATGCTTTATGCTGAATGCAAAGGACAAAACGGCGATTGGAATCAAAAGGAAAAATGCGAGTGAGGAGACTTTTGAAAAGAGGGAAAAAATCTGGGCATATACGGTCAGAAAAACAAGCCCCGTCAAAATGTACGAAGAAAGGTACCGGATTTCATAATGCAGACAATTTGTAAAAAAATTCAGTCCGCAGAAACCAATCGGAAATGCAAGTATGGTGACTACTGCCCATGTGCCTAAAACCGAAAGCATGTACCGCTCCTTTCAAAAAATTAATCGCGATTATTATAGCATAGAATCAGGATTTTAGAAATGCAGTACACGTTGCATTCATTTGCATTGCGTTATGCCCTAATGTATAATGGACTGGTGATATTTTCATTTCAGGGAGCGGCAGGAAATTGAAAAATAAAGCAGGTTTTTTCATACTACCCGTGATCTATGTTGTTTTTTCTGCGATGGGACTATTTTATTTATTCAAAGCAACGGCGGGGAACGGGTTTGAAGCGGGAAGCTTTCTATGGACGGTTCCCGCCTTGTTAATTGCTGTTTTCATCATCAGAAGATGCATGAAAAAGGGAATTCTGCATTTCTCCGCATTTGACCGAAGAAGAATCATTTTTTCCGCAATTTTTTCCTTTTTGCTGGCATGCGCTTTCTTTGCGGGATATTATATGCGCTATTATTATATGACTCCGCCGGGCCTTAAAGGCAAAATCGCAATTCTTTGCAGGAGTCTGTTTTTGGGGATGTTTTTCTTTCCGATGATGGACCGGATTTTTATGCTGTCGGACAGGATCGGTATTAAATCCATTGAGAAAGCCCAAAGCGAACCGGAGGATGCGGCGCAAAAAAAGAAGAATCTGCCTGTTTCAGCAGCCTTTTTGCTGTCCTGGGGAATGATTTTTGTTCTTTGGATTCCCGTATTTTTAGCCTATTATCCGGCCATTATGTCCTATGATTCCAACAGACAGTTTCAGGAAGCATATAACAAAATCTTCTGGGAGCTTCAGCCGATAGTACATACCTGGATGATACGGATGGCGCTCTTACTGGGTGAAAAAATCGGCTCCTATGAAATCGGAATGTCCGTCTATACACTGCTGCAGATGCTTGTTTTGTCGGCATCGATTGCATATGCGGTTTCCTTTATTTATGAACTGTTTCATAAAAAACGGATTATTTTCTTAATCAGTGCATTCTTCGGGATTTTCCCCGTGTTCTCCGTGCTTGCCATGGTAGTAACCAAGGATATCTTTTTCTCAGCGTTTTTCCTGTTTTTGACAGTCCTGTCCGTAAAGCGGTTTTTGAAGAAACCGAAGAATCCGGTGCTTTATGATATCGCCATGATTGCCTGCGCGGTTTTGATGACAGTCTTTCGGAAGAACGGAATATACGGAGTCGCTTTTTTTGCGGTATTATACCTGATTGCCATGAAAAAAGAGAGAATTCATATTCTGATTCTCTGTATTCTTATGGTGGCAGCGGGGTTTGCGGGAATGCATCTGACGCGTCTTGCGCTTAGTGCCGCGCCCGGACCGAAAACGGAGATGTTTTCCGTACCGATTCAGCAGATGGGACATGTGGCATTCTTCCAAAGGGATTCCCTGTCGGTAGACGAGCTTTCGACTCTGGAATATTATCTGCCCGGTTCCACGACAAATTGGGAATCCTTTAATATCACTCTTGCGGATTCCCAGAAATCCTCTGCGAATCCGGATGCCTGGACAAAAATTCCGAAGATGATAAAAGACTGGTTTTATTTCGCGGTCCGCTATCCGGATGATTATATCGATGCTTACTTAGGTCTGACTTCCGGCTATTATTTTCCGGACGATGTTTCCATCTCGCAGCATTTGGGATACGGCAGGGAGAATATGAGAGGGTTAATCGAAACCTTTAATGCATCCAAACCCCTTGACGAAAGCTTTCCCGGTGTTGTCTCCGTTTCAAAAATCCCGGCTCTGCAGTATCTTTTGGAGGGGATGGTCAGCGATGAGCAGTATTTAAACTGGCCGCTTCTTTCGGTACTGTTTCGGCCTTCCGTCTATTGCTGGGCGGCATTTGTGCTGTATGGAATTTTATTATACAAAAAACGCTACCGCGAATTTGCGGCAGCGTCGCTTCAGCTTGCTTATTTTATTACGGTGGCCATGGGACCTGTTGCGAATATCCGGTATGTATTCCAACTTATGATCGGTCTGCCGGTACTTCTTTCTTTCGTTTTAATTTCCCTGCGAGAAAAAGAATAAGCTTTTTCAATGCTTCCAGAATTACGGAAAACAAAAGAGATACCAAAACCAGAAGCAGGAAGGTAATTCCGGCATAACGGAAGCGGAAAATCAAATCCCGGTAAAGAATCAGATAAAAGAAGGTATGTACAAAATACATATTCATGGAATGCTTTCCGAGGAATGCAAACACCTGTTTAATCCCCGGAATTGCGGCAAGTGTATCGCCGGCAAAAAGAATGATTCCAAACGCGAAAAACGCATCCGCCAGATAGAGCATATTTGCCTGTACAAATTCATTTTCCCTTGCAAAAACGGAGAATACAAGAAAAGCAATTTCGATTATAATGCGCAGCGCAAACGGTACTTTGCAGTTTAGAATCTTCTCGATTAAATTTGTGTAGGAAATAAAAATTCCGAATGCCATGACGAAAAAATACCGGGAAATATCGTTTCCCATAGGCAGTAAAAACGGCAGCAGAAAGGCAACTCCCAAAAAGGAGCTGCCTGTTTTTTTGCAAAAACAGGTAAGAAGAGGAACGATAAATACCAGCGTATAAGCCAAAGCCATATACCACCAGGTCATATTCATGGTCGGGGTATTAAAGAACTGGGAAAGAGATGTCGCATCCGCGAAAAATGCCAGAATTCCTTGTTTTCCCGGTCCGTAAAGGGATGCGTAATCGAAATAACGAAACCAAAGCAGGTTTACCGTTACAAACACGATTAAGAAGTTCAAAAAGAGTTTCAAAGCCCGTTTCAAAGTGCCGTTATACGCTTCCTTCAAGGTCAGATTTTCTTTTTGAAAGAGTCCGCGGGAGATTCCGTAAGCGGTCAGAAACACAAATACGGAGACACAGATATTTCCGAATTTGGCAAACAGCAGAAATAACTCCTCCGGAAGAGGGGCATGATTTACCTGCATCAGCACATTGTCCGACGGATTGGAAAAAAGATGATAAAAAAGCATCAGAAGAATTGCGACTCCCTTTGCTGTTTCGGAAGATTCCTTTGGAAATGTTCGTCTTACATTTGTAGTTTGATCCGTCATGGTTAATTCTCCGTTTGTTGATTTTGGCTGATTAAGATCAATACATAACTGAACGGAAGTCCTGCAAGTAAGGGCAGTGCATATCTCGGATGACCGAGGAAGCAGGGAGATGCAAGACATACTAAAAAGCCAATCCAGTAGGGAAGAAGAGTAAGTGTTTCCTTCTTTTTGTAGGCGGTGCAAAAAGCAGTCAGAAATGCCAGCAGCCAGAAAGCAAAGCCGGGATTTTCCATAAGACCGAACGGGAATGCGCGGTGGGCAAACCGGTAAAGGAATATCATACCCTTGCCTGCCAAAGGATGAAGCATGCTGCTTTTTATGGTTTCATAATCCGTTTCGTAACGGATTTCATTTGCGGTATTCGGACAATACCATCCGTATGTGTGGATGAAAAATGCTTTCGCATAAACAAAGGGATGCCGGATGCCACCTTTGAAATAAGCTTTTATGTAAGTAAGAATTGCGCCCGTGGAGGCGTCTTTTTTAAAATGTGCTTTGACCGGATCGGCGATGGTTTCATCGTAACTGTTCATAACCTCATCCGGGTCACCCAGTACTCCTTCGATTGCCGATAATTCGTCTTTCGGAATATTACCGTCGAAGGTATTTAAGTAATAGGAGGTCTGCTGGAACGGAAGGGATAAGATTTCGCCCTTACTGCCTTTTTCTGCATGCAGCAAAAGCCCCGCAGGGATCAGTATAATCTGTGAAATCAGAATGCCTTCCAGCAAAAATAATCCCAGATAACGAAGAAATGCCGGAAATGATTTTGCCTTTCCCGAAAGGTATATCATAGCTCCCGTTCCGCAAAGGATAACAAGCGGAAGTCCGTTATTTCGCATGGTAATCGTGCCAATCTGGGAAATCACAAAGAGCAGGCGAAATACCGGGCGGCGGGAGTATTCCGGCTTCGTCAGCAATATGGAATACAAAATGATATACAGCAATACGAATGCGGTATAGGGAACGTCCTTTAATGCAGTCGTTGCGAGGTTCGTATAAATCGGGGTAAAGCAGTAAAGAAACAAAATTCCCCAAAGTACTGCGGAATTTACCTTCTTTTTTGCAAGGATCGCGATTACGGTCGAAAAGGCTGCAATCAAAAGTGCGCTCTGGATCAGAATATAAAGAAACAGTCCGATTTCGTAAGAGGAAAAAAGCTGTTTTCCAAGTGCCGTCATTCCGCCGACTAAGAGGGTATGAAGAAGCGGATGGTGGGAAGAATAGGAATGCGTGAGCACCTGTTCAATCTGTCCGATTACGTCATAGCAAAGGTTCCCGGGAAAGCTTATGATGCAAAAAGGCAGATAAAACAGGAAGAGAATCAGAAATGCTTTTGTAAATGCATGCTTTTCCCAAAAGGATTTACCGTTTTTTAATAAAACGGTGGCAGCGGATCTGTTTAATTTTTCGGCAATAAAAACCAGAGCCGGAAAGCAAAGCAGGAAAAAACCGGTCATACAGAAAACAAATTTAATTCCGTTTGCGAAGGAGCCGGTTCGAAAAAGATTTGTTCCGGCCTCATTGTAGTATTTTCCAAGTGTATAGGAAAAACCAAAAAACAGGCTTAAGAAAAAGAACGGAAGGATTTCTTTTTTGAAAATGTTGGAAAAGAGATTCCCAAATGTATAGCCCCGTTTTGCGAGCATATAAAAAAGCAGAAGGCAAAGAGCGAATACGATGAATGCGCTGAAGCTGTATTCGCCGAGCAATTCGTATATGTTTGCGGTAATATAATCGACACCCTCTACATAGTATTCTCTGTAAATCGGCGGATGAAATACCGTAATCAGGGAATATGTACTTAAACAGCCGGCAATCCCGGGAAGAATATATTTTTTCATTTTTTCCCAAACCCATTGAATTGTATGTGGACATACACATTCATTATACGAATTTCGATGCGTTTATTCAAGAAGCGAAAATGAGGAGGCAAATCCGGTTTTCGTGACAAAACAGGTCCTTTGGGGACGGAATCTGTCAGTTTTGGGTGGAATTAAAAGGGAAAAAATGGTAATATAATAATTTGGGAGAAAAGGATTCAGTCATGGGCATTTCGGAGCAATTTCTGAAAAAATGGATTAAAAGAATAAAACCGCAGTATTATGCGGCTTTTTTCGGTGCGCTGATTGTCGGTTTCATCTGCCATATGCCGGTAATGACAAAGAATCTTCCGGTTTATGATACCTTTTGGAACATCTATTTTGATCAGGACATGATTAGCTCCGGCAGGCAGTTTTTAACCTTTGCCTGCGGACCCACATCCTATTATAACCTTCCGTGGATTAACGGCATTGTTTCCCTGATTTTTCTGGCTTTGACGGCAGTGTGCTTTACGGAACTTTTCCGGCTGGAAAGGAAAAGCACCGCTTTTTTAACCGGTGCGGTGATTGCGGCGTTTCCTGCCGTAACCGGAACCTTTGCCTTTATTTATACCGCGGATGGCTATATGATGGCCTTCTTTTTGTCGGTTTTATGCGTTCTTCTGGCAGACCGGCTGAAATGGGGCTTTATTCCGGGGGCATTCCTTTGCGGATTTTCCATAGGCGTTTATCAGTCTTACCTTTCCGTTACCATGCTTTTATGCATTTTTATTCTGGTCGGCGATTTATTAAAAAGCGACCGGAACCGGAAGGAGATTCTTTATAAGGCACTTCGGTTTTTGGGAACCGGTGCTTTCGGATATCTTTTCTATGTTCTGAGTCTGAAAATCATGCTTGCCCTTTCCGGCAGGAGCTTAAGCGGATACCAGGGAACCGACCGTGTCGGAGGAATTGAACTGTCGGGTCTTCTTACGGGATTGAAAAGCGCTTTTACCGATTTTCGCGAATTTACTTTTTCCGGCGGGATTTTTACGGAAAATATCTGGATGAAAATTGCCTACGTACTTTTCATACTGACAGCTGCAGGACTGTTTTGCTATACAGCGTGGAAGGAAAAACTGTATCAAAAACCGGTCAGAATCCTATGCATCGTTTTATTACTGGCGCTGATTCCTTTTGCGGCATCCGCAGTATGCATTATTTCTCCGGGGGTTTTATTCCACATCCTGATGCGTATGCCGTGGGTGGTTTTGTTTCTGTTCGGCCTTTCCTTTATGGACGGGAAAAAAGCATTTGGACTGATTGGCTTTCTTTTTGCCGGAATACTGGTTTTTAATTTTATATTATCGGCAAATGTAGTATACTTTAATCTGAATGAGCGATATGAAAAAACATATGCGCTTTGCATCCGGATTGCGGATCGCTTAGAACAGACCGAAGGGTATCAGACCGGCGATCCGGTGGCGATTTTAGGCGGATATCCGAATGCGGAATATTATCCGTCCACGGATATCACCGAGAAAATAACGCGCGGGTATCATGAAACGGAGGGCGATTACTGTATCGAATCCTCTGAAAAATATGCGGAATTCATGAAGCATTACTTAAACGTTACGGTTCAGGTTCCGGAATTCGACGAACAGCTTGCGATTGCGGATACGGATGAATTTCGACAGATGGACTGTTTCCCGAAGGACGGATGCATTAAAAAGATCCGGGGAGTCTGGGTGGTAAAATTAAACGGATGAGCAGGGAAGAATTAGGAAAAGCTATAAAACGAAAATCAATATAACAGAAAAAATAACAGAAAAATCGATATTCAGAAATCTTAAAGAAAAGAGTAAGAGGGATCAAAATGAAAGTATTTGTAACAGGTGTTGCGGGGCAGCTCGGACATGATGTCATGAATGAATTAAGCAAGCGGGGAATCGAAGCCGTCGGCAGTGATCTGGCGCCGGAATATGCGGGGATACAGGATGGCAGTGCGGTAACGAAAATGCCGTATGTTTCACTGAATATCACGGATTCGGAAGCGGTAAAAAATGCAATTCATTCAGTGCATCCCGATGCCGTAATTCACTGTGCGGCATGGACTGCGGTGGATGCAGCCGAAGATGAGGAAAATCGTGAAAAAGTAATGCAGATTAATGTAAACGGAACCGAATACATTGCACGTGCAGCGGAGGAAATCGATGCAAAGATGATGTATATCAGCACGGATTATGTTTTTAACGGTGACGGGGAAGTGCCATGGGATGCCGACTGTAAGGATTTTGCACCGCTTAATGTATACGGAGAGAGTAAATACAGGGGAGAGGTTTCCGTTAGTACAGCCTGCAAAAAATATTTCATTGTCCGTATTGCATGGGTATTCGGCTTAAACGGAAAGAACTTTATTAAGACAATGTTGAATGTAGGTAAGACACATGATAAACTAAAAGTGGTATGCGATCAAATCGGGACACCGACTTATACCTATGATCTGGCGAGACTTTTAGTGGACATGATCCGGACCGAAAAATACGGATATTACCATGCGACAAACGAAGGCGGATATATCAGCTGGTATGATTTTGCCGTGGAAATTTTCCGGCAGGCAGCCGAAAACGGGCACCCGGAATACAGCTCCAACCGCCTTACAATAGAACCGGTTACCACTGCGGAGTATGGTATTTCCAAGGCAAAGAGACCGTTTAATTCCAGGCTTGATAAATCCAAGCTTGTTTCTTGCGGTTTTACGCCGCTGCCGACCTGGCAGGATGCGCTTAGCAGATATCTGAAGGAGATTGAGGAATAGCAAAAATGGGCAAAATCTGGGGTAAATTTTCGAATACGCAGAGAGTCATCATGATTGGAATTATTATTCTTCTGGTTGTGGTAATCATTCTGCGTGCAAACGTATCGAGACTTCGCGGGCCGTATTGCCGCTTTGAGGATGCAATCAATGCAGGAAACGTAAAAGTGGCTGTGGACAGCTACAAAAAGCTTGGTGGTGCCGCCAATAAAAAAGACCGTGTCAATGCGGAAAAAATGGGCAGCAAGTATGCCCGGATCGAAATCTCCAATTATATCTCGGGAGAAGAATCCTATGAGAAGGTATCCGAAGAGATTTCCATGTTGCAGGAATCTGTTTTAAAGAATGACAGTCAGGTGGCGGAGTACGTGGATAAAATGGAATACTGGCACAATGCCGAAGAAATGTTCCGTTTGGGAAAAGAAGCAAAGGAAGCCGGTTTATACGAGGAAGCCATCGATTATTTCGAACAGGTACCGAAGGATTATGTTGCTTATGACGAGGCACAGGTTGCAATCGAAGAGAGCGAGGAATTAATAGAGGCCAGGGCAAAGCAGATTATTGAGCAGGCCATGGCAACCATTAACATTAAAGAAGACCTTCATACGTATATGGATGCAATTAAGATTCTGGACGATTACATGGCGGAATATCCGGAGGATAATTTTATCGCGGCAAGACGTGAGCAGTTCATGGACGAATATTATAATATCCAGTTAAAGAACGTTACTGCGATGGCAGAAAGCGGTGATACGGAATCGGCGCTGAAACTTGCGAAGGAACTTCAGAGCCTGAATCCGGAGCGAAAAGAGGCTCAGGATTATGTAAAACAGCTTCAGGATCAGATTTCGGAAACGCAGAATTAAGGGGTCGGGGGACAGTATGGAAACTCTTTTGATTATGACAAATGCAGAAGCGGCGAATACGCTTGCAATCGTGGCATGGGTACTGACATTTTTTATTGTACTGAATGCGGCGATTCTGGCTTATACCATTATTCGAAACAAAAAAGCGGCAAACAGAGGGGAAATGCCGGATGTGTCCGAACAGCCCGCTCCCATGCGTACGGACAAAATGCCTCCCGTAAAGGTGGTACCCGGAAAGGAAAAGCAGCAGGAAGACAATTCGGATGATGCGTATCTTCCGGAAGGAACATTCCAGATTTCTTTGACGGATATGGCAAATCCCGAGAGAACTTTCTATGCGGAAGGAAAGGCGGCGTATCTTGTCGGACGTCGGCCGCAGATGGATTTATGTATTCCGGATGACGGTTATGTGTCCGGTACGCACTGTAAATTTGAATTAGTGGACGGGGATTTGTATTTAACAGACCTTGAGTCCTCCAACGGAACCAAAGTAAACGGGGAAAAAATTACCGATAAGACGAAAGTTACGGAGAATGATATTATCCGTATCGGTAAGATGGAATATAAGGTAAATTATTAAATTATGTCTGAACAACGAAAAAAACGAAAAACAAATTCACTGATACCGGTTGTCATTTTTTTATCTTTAAGCGTTCTTCTGGTATTGGTGATTTGCTTTGTATTATCACTTACGCTTCTGTCCACAAAGGAAGGCGGTTTTTTTTCGGCCAAAAAGGAAAAAGCTTCCGAATATGCTTCCGATGAACCGATTCCCGTAACCTATTCCCAGGCGGAAGTGGATGAAATGCTGGTATCAGCCAGGGAAACAGGCGCTTCGGAAAAAGAAACCGAAATCAAGGAGATGATCCGCGCCGAGGCGGAATCGAAGAATCCTTCCCTTGCAACGATTTTAAGACGCATGTATCCGGAATACATGGTTTATTCCGGAGACGGAACGTTTTATTTTCAGGAGCTGGATGAAAATATTCCCGCGAATCCTTACGCAAGAGAGAATTTCGTAACACAGGAAAACGGATATCGTTTTTATGAGGAAAACGGTACGAGGAAAAGTGTTCTGTGTATCGATGTCTCGTCCCATCAGGGAGCCATTGACTGGCCGCAGGTTGCGTCCTCCGGCGTAGGGGCGGCAATGATCCGGGCCGGATACCGTGGATACGGAAGCGGTAAAATGGTGGAAGATGAAACGGCTTTGGCAAATATAGCAGGTGCAAGGGCCAATAATATTGAAACCGGGCTCTATTTCTTCTCACAGGCAGTCAATGAAGCGGAGATTGATGAGGAAGTGGATGTTTTGCTTCAGATGGCTGCAGAAGGCGGTGTCAACGGACCGATTGCAATCGACGTGGAAAAGCTCGATGATTCTTCCGCAAGAGGAAATGCTCTTTCAAAAGAAGATCGCACGCATCTTGTGGAATATTTCTGCGAGAAAATTACAGCCGCCGGATACGAGCCGATGATTTACGGAAATGCCTATTCCCTTTTCCATATGCTGGATTACTCCAGAATTTACCGGTATAAGACCTGGTATGCATTTTATTCCGATTTTATGTATTTCCCGTATCAGGTGGATTCCTGGCAGTATTCCAATACCGGATCGGTACCGGGAATTAAAGGAAATGTTGATTTGAATGTCCGTTTTGTACCATAGGACGGCGTTTTAAATAAATATTGTTTTAGAAACTGAGGTTTTTTATCATGTTGAATTTTCTGGTAAGCATGGTTCGAAACGAAGTGCTGATGAGTGCGATTTGCAGCTGGATTCTGGCACAGATTGTGAAAACCATTCTTCATTTGTTTGCAACAAAAAAATTTGTACCGGAGCGGTTAATCGGAAGCGGCGGTATGCCATCCTGTCATTCCGCTGCCATGTGCGGACTTACAACGTCCCTTCTGCTTCATCCGGATTACGGAATATCTTCCCCGGTTACCGCAATTGCCTGCGTAATGTCTGTGGTTGTAATGTATGATGCGATGGGTGTCCGCAGAGAGACCGGTTTGCAGTCGGCTGTTTTAAACCAGATCATCGAAGAGTACCGCAAGTCGGGAAACAATTTGCTTGCAAAAGAGAAACTGAAGGAATTTATCGGACACAGCCCGTTCCAGGTTTTAGTGGGAGCGCTGCTCGGAATATCGTTTGCGCTGCTGTACTGTCTGGTAATTATTCGTTAAAATGGACAAAAGCAATTCCAAAAATAATATATCCCGAAAAGGGGGCACGGTTCTGCTGATTCTGATGATTCTGATGCCCCTGATTCAAGCCGCCTTTATCGCCCTGTTTCAGGTGCTTTTCGCTTCCGGAGATCCGTTTCCCGGAATCGTATGGAACGATGAGGCGGTTTATTTAAAGTTAATTGAAAATTACGCGAAATATGCAAGCCCCCTTGGATACTGGGGATTCGACGCAAACCATGCAATTCTCGGTTCGGGACCGGCCTGGAGTCCGGCGATTATCTGGCCGTATGCACTGATTGCAAAGATTATTCCGCCAGGGCCTCATTTCGTATTTTTTTGCAATCTCTTTTTTATGGTTTCGGCGAATGCACTTTTTGGCTTCTTTGCGAGGCCGAAAAAAGAGGAGTGCATCCATTTGATCGGATTTCAGATTGTATCGGTTCCGGTAATCCTTTATCTTTGCACAAACATGTCGGAGCTGTTTCGTTATGCACTGGCGATTGTGGCGGCCGGAATGCTGTATTATGTGTATACGGACAGGGACAAAGGAAAAATGCGGACAGCCCTTCGCTACGTCGTAATTCCGCTTTTTTTACTCTACTGTGTACAGGTTTATACATTTTTCGCATTTGCAATTCCTCTTTATGTATGCGGATTATTAAAGAACAGAAAATGGTATGTCCGGTTTTTGATTTCCCTGCCGGTTACCGGAATCGTGACATTCGCAAGCTATTATCTGCTGCATCTGATTTCCAGCAATTATAATATCGGGAAGTCGGAATATGTTTTTAACGCCCTTGCCAACCGGGATATTTGGGGAGCAGTAAAAAGTGTTTTGTTTATGATGAAAGAGGGAATCGGCGGAATCTGGTATTTAAAAAATTATTTTACTTCCATGCCGCTTTATCCATATAGTGTGATTTTAGCGTTCATCTTAATCGGAATCGGGATTTTTCTTTCGGTATGGGGAAAAAACATTCCGGAAAAAGCGGATGATGTTTATCTCGGAAGAATGGTTGCGCATTCCATCCCGTTATTTTATCTGATGTATTTAACGCTATATACCATCGTTCCGGATACGTTTTATCGTGGGACACAGATTGTAATTCTGTTTTCCATGTTTCTTCTGTCGATGTCAAAAAGGGAGTATCTGGTGCGTTTTCTTATCCTTTTTTCACTGCTTGGTCTGGCCTTTGCAAAACCGCAGTTTAAGACATTTACGGAACATCATTATGAAACATCTTCTGTCAGTGCGGAATGGGACAGTCTTCGGGAGGACTTGTCGGAGGTTATGAAAGCCGATTCTTCCAAAGGGCTTTGGGAGAATACCGTTTTAATGTATACAATGGAGCCGAAGGCAATTGCCGCCGTTCCGGCCGGACTTGCGGAGAATTTTGTCCTGACGGACGGCGTTTTTTCAAGTGACTGTGGATATCTGTTCTTCAGTAAGGCGGATCCCGAGGCGGCGGATCCGGCGTGGATTGTTAAATCCCATGAGGAGACCGTATCGGCCAACGAAGCGGACATACAGGCTTTCTATAGTGTGATTTACGAAAGCGATCAGTATATTGTGTATCGGAAAAATTATGAGTGATGAATTGGTAAGCATTATTGTTCCTGTCTATAATGCGGAAAATTATATAAGGGATACGGTTCTATCCGTTCTGTCGCAGAGCCTTTCCGACTGGGAATTAATTCTGGCGGAAAATGGTTCGATGGACAATACGGTGGAAGTTTTGCGCGAACTTGAAAAAAAAGATGAGCGGATCAGGGTGCTTATTCTGGGAGAAAATACCGGTGCAGCCAAAGCCAGAAACGAGGGATTAAAGGCTGCGCGGGGCCGTTATATCGCGTTTTTGGATGCGGATGATTTGTGGAAGAGCGAAAAGCTGGAGCGTGAGCTTGAATTTATGAGAGAAAAAAATGCGGCATTTGTCTTTACCGGCTATGAATTCGGCGATGAAAACGCGAAGCCGACCGGCAAAATCGTTACCGTCCCGGAAACCTTAAACCATAAACAGGCCATGAAAAATACAACGATTTTTACTTCCACGGTCATGTTTGATACAAAGCTGATTGAAAAGGAAAAGCTTTTTATGCCGGTAATCAAAAGCGAGGATACCGCGCTTTGGTGGCAGATTCTCCGGGAAGGGTATCTGGCATACGGTTTAAACGAAAATCTCGTTTTATACAGAAGGCCTGCCAAATCGCTTTCCTCGAATAAAATCGAAGCCTTAAGACGAATCTGGAACCTTTACCGGAACTGGGAACATTTAAATTTCTTTAAGAGCGTATGGTACTTCATAAACTGGGCGGTACGTGCAGTCGGAAGGAGAATCTGAGACTTCTCGCGGTTTGATTGAAATACAGTCTCTCGTGTGGTATAATAAAATGAACTATGCCTTGCCGTAAAACGGCATGGAATAAGGATTTTTAAGAATACCTGGCGGGAGATTTTTTTAATGGGCAAATTGGATGCCGTAAAACGCATATTGGTTCTGCAGCTTGTAAGTATCGAATTCCTTCTGGATGTGGCAGGCTATGCGTTTATCTGGTTCTATAAATATAAAAAACTGGTTGAAGTTCAGTTCTGGCAGAAGGGCGATACGCTCGTGATTGTAATATATGCTGCCATTCTCTTTGCGTTTTTCTTCGCATACGGTGCGGGAAAAATCGGATATCTCAGAAGTTTTGAAATCTTTTTATCCAAAACATTTTCCATACTGGCTGCCAATCTTATTACGTATGCGCAGCTGTCGCTGATGACCGGAAAACTGTCGAATCCGAAATATCTGCTTATGCTGACCGGTGCACAGCTGATCTTTTCGTTAATCTGGTCCTTTGCCGGAAATGCCATATACCGCTCGGTATTTGCGCCCAGGGATCTTTTGCTGGTCTGCGGGGAACGTCCGGTAGATGAAATCGTGGAGAAGTTTAATTCCAGAAAAGACCGTTTTGTCATTGCGAAAATCATGAATATTTCTGAGGGTGAGGAAGCAATCCGGGAGGAGATTTTAAACCGTTATCAGGGTGTTGTCATCTGGGATATTCCACAGAAATCCAGAAATAATATTCTGAAATACTGTTACAGCAAATCCATCCGGGTATATATGATGCCGAAAATCTCGGACGTTATCGTTCAGGGGGCGGATGTGCTTCATTTCTTTGATACTCCGGTGCTGCTTACCAGAGAGTATCCGCTGACATTTGAACAGCGCTTTATCAAACGTACCATTGATTTAATCTGTGCATTGATTCTGATTGTACTGACTTCGCCGATTATGCTGATTACCGCAATCGTGATTAAGCTTTATGACGGCGGACCGGTTTTATACAAACAAAAGAGAGTTACCATCGGCGGAAAGATTTTTAAGATTGTCAAATTCCGTTCCATGTCCGTGGATGCGGAAAAAGACGGAAAAGCAAGACTTGCATCCAAGAAGGATCCGCGCATTACACCGATCGGCCGCTTCATCCGCAAGGTCCGTATCGACGAGCTTCCCCAGTTATTTAATATTGTGGCGGGAGACATGTCCTTTATCGGTCCGAGACCGGAGCGGCCTGAGATTATCAAACAGTATATTCAGGATATGCCGGAATTCGAATTCAGAACCAAGGTGAAAGCCGGACTTGCCGGATATGCGCAGGTTTACGGCAAATACAACACCACTCCCTATGACAAGCTGAAACTGGATTTGCTTTATATCGAGAATTACACGACCTGGCTTGATTTAAGACTGATGCTTTTGACCCTGAAGGTACTGTTCCTTCCGGATGCCACGGAAGGGGTTGATCAGGGGCAGCTGACAGCTTTAAAAAAGGACTCGGAGGAAGATAACAAATGAAAGAGCCTTTGAATCTGAAATTACTGTTTTTCTATCTTTTGAAAAGAATATGGGTCCTTGTTGCGGCTGCGGTTCTTTTTGCGTTTTTTTTCGGCGGTGGGTATTATCTGAAAAATTATGTGTTTGCGCCCGCACCGGATTATGTTGCGACTTCGCAGTTATATCTGACGTATGCCGAAGAAGTCAGACTGGAAAATGTTTATATCAATGATTATACCTGGCAGACGCTTGCCGCATCCGATGCGTGCGTGGAAGAAGCATTGAAGGAGCTTACATTTGACTGTACGAAGGAATATTTACAAAATGCCGCAACAGCCGGACTGGAAAGTGATGTAAGACTCGTTACCGTAACCGTTACGGATAAAGACCCGGATAAGGCGGTTGAAATCGCGCATGCTTATGAAAAAGCGATTCAGAAACTCGGCGAGCGGATGGTGGATGTGGATGAGGTCCAGATTTTTACATCTGCGGATCATGCGGTAAAAAAGGAATGGGATAACCGCACCGTACGCATGGGAATCACGGGAGCTGTAATCGGATTTGCTGCTTCCTTGATGATTCTGCTTTTTGTGTTTTCCGTGGATGATTCCGTATATATTCCGGAGACCACACAGATTCGTTATCATATTCCGACACTTGCCTGTATCGATAAAAACGGTAACGTAATCGACAAATGGGAAAAAGAGGCAGGAAGCCGAAATCTTAAGGCAGTACTCGAAGGCTGCGGGAAGGTATTTTTTACCGATATTTCCGAAGAGAACGGAATCACCGAAGAACAGGCGGGCTGCTTAAAAGAGCTTTTGCCGGATTCCCTGAAATCCGTTCCGGTCTTTGTTAAGAGCCTGGCTGCGAACCCGGATGCCGTGGACGAAATGACACAAGGGGACGGGGTTATAGTGTTACTGAAAGCGGGAAACGGAAACGGAAAAATGATTGAAAGATCGTTATCCTATCTCGAAACACAAAAGATTCCGGTTCTCGGTGTGATTTTATACGACGTAAATAAAGCGGCTGTATTAAGCTATCGAAAACCGCTGCGTTTCTAAAAAGCATTAGGATTGGTGGAGTGTGTGAATCTAGAGGTTTTGGTCTCCGCATTGAATAAAGATCCGGAGAAGCTGCTTGGAAAAATGAATATTCAGTCTCCTGCGGTGGTAGTAAATCAGTGTGATCGCAATATGACGCAGACTTTTTTCATGGGTGAACATGAAATGACGGTGATTTCTTCCACGGAAAGGGGTGTCGGAAAAAGCCGTAATGAGTGCCTTTCTCGCGCAAGTGCAGATTTGGTTCTTTTTTCCGATGATGACATTATTTATTATGACGGATACCATGAAAAAATCATAAAAGAGTTTGAAGCCCTTCCGGAAGCCGATATCATTCTTTTTAACATGGAGGTCTGTGAAGAGAGAAGAACGTATTGGAACAGTGAAGTGAAAAAAATCGGGAAAACAAACTGCGGACGTTTTCCGGCTTACAGTATTGCCGCAAAAAGGGAGTCACTAACAAAAGCCGGAATACGGTTCTCTCTTTTATTCGGTGGAGGCGCGAAGTATTCAAACGGGGAGGATTCCCTCTTTTTAACGGATGCACTGCGCGCGGGTCTTAAAATATATACTTCCGTGGAGGTGCTCGGAAAAGAAGCGGCAGGGGATTCGACCTGGTTTAAAGGATTTAACGAGAAATTCTTTTTTGACAGGGGAGTTTTGTTTGCCTTTTTGTACAGGGGATTTGCGCCGCTCTGGGCATTCCGGTTTGTATTTTTAAAGAAAAACATCGATACCTCCAAGGTTGGAAAAAAGAAAGCCTGGCAGTTAATTCGAAACGGCATTCAAGAAGGGAACCGTTTGCGTAAGGAAGAAGCGAATCCGGGAGAACGGGAATGACGATTTATTTGATTCTGGCCTGCATTACCGTTTTGCTTTCAATGCTGGTTGAGAAAAAAGAAAATATCATTTGTGGGGATGACGAGCGGATTATGACAAGGGGGAAGCTTCGAAATGCAAGTCTTCTTTCGGGTATTTTCTTTGCTCTGGTTATGGTCAGTGCATGCAGAATTGCAATCGGAAACGATTACTGGGAATATACTTCGATTTTTAACCTGATTACGCAAAACCGCCATGTTTCCACGGAATTCGGATTCAATACGTTTGTAAGAATTTGTCACTTTTTATTCGGGAATGAAAACTACCTTGTAATTTTCGGCCTGGTGGCTGCAGCAACAATTTATTTTTCGCTTCGGTCGATTTACCGGTTAAGCGAAAAATTCGGATATTCCTTTTTCCTGTATATGGTGTTCGGAATTTATCTTTCGGGGTTTAATTCGATTCGCTATTATCTGGTTTTGGCAGTTGCCATGTATGCGGTATATTTTTTGTTTACGAAGGAGTATGAGAAATTTATTCTTCTCCTGCTTTTGGCAGCAACCTTTCATATGGCTGTTTTATTCTGCCTGGCGGTTTATCCGCTTGCGAAGCTGAAGTGGAAAGTATGGGTATATCCGGTGCTGGGAGTATTTGCAGCAAGCCTTCTGGCATTTCCGGGATTTTACCGGCGGATTATTTTTCTGTTTTATCCGTATTACGAGAATTCCGTTTACGATACACAGACTACAAGTCTGGTGCAGATTGCCAGATGTGCGGCAGTACTCGTATTTGCACTGATTTTTTATAAAAGCGCAATCCGGGATCACGAAAGAAACCGTTTTTATTTTCAATGCAATCTTCTGGCATTGATTGTTTACTGTTGCTGTTCGTTTATGCCTGTAATTTCGAGAATCGGATATTTTTTAAATGTCTTTCAGATTTTCTTAATACCGTCGGTGATCCTGTCGATTAAGTCAAAGAAGACAAGAATCATCATGACGGTATTAACGGCAGTTGCGGGAGTCGGATATTATCTGTTCTTTCTGCATACCGGAAGGGATGTGGCAACCCATATTGTTCCGTATTGGAGCTGGATTACCCATTAACCGGTTTATGCCGGATGGGAAAGAGTGAGTAAAAGAGTAAAAATGCGGAGGATGAAGCGTTGAAATTTACGGTGATTACGGTATCGTTCAATTCCGGAACGAAGCTTACCGAGACAGTAAAAAATATACTGAGGCAGGATAGTAAAGATTTCGAAATCCTGATTAAAGACGGGGCTTCCAAAGATGATTCCCTTGCCTTTTTAGTAGATTTCCTGAAAACGGAAGGCTTTTCGGAAACCGCGCAGGGAGTGTATCAAAAAGAAAAAGGCGGAGTATGCGTCCGGATTGTTTCCATGAAGGATACCGGGATTTACGATGCAATGAATATTGCCGTAAAGCTTGCCGGGGGAGAATATGTTTCCTTCATGAACTGCGGAGATTATTATGCTTCAAAGGATGTTCTTTCGAAAGCGGGCGAAGTAATGGAACAGACGGGAAATAAGGAGATTTACTACGGAGATGCTTATTTTCGAAAGGTCGGAAATGTCATTCATATGCCGCATGAAATTACACCCTCCGTTTGCTACCGGCATATTCCGAATCATCAGGCCTGCTTTTTCAAACGTGAATTGTGGCGTTCGAAGCAGCTGAATCCGAAGTTTAAGATACGTGCCGACTATGAATTTTTCCTTTATCAGTATTTCGAAAAAGGGGTAAGACCACAGTATTTAGGCATTACCGTCTGCGATTATGAAGGCGGCGGATACAGCGAGACAAAGGAAAACCGGAAAAGGGATGCGTATGAGCATCATGTGATTACGGAAAAATATATGACAAAGCAACAGCTTCGGAAAGAAAAGGTATTCCGGGTTGTTACCCTGCAGCCGCTTCGCAAATGGGTGGCGCAGAAAAGCCCGTTTGCAGGTGTGTATGACAAAATCAAGAAAAGCATTTACCGTTAGGGGACGATTGACATCATGAGAGTATTATGGGTATGCAATCAGTGTATCGGAAAGATTGCGGAGCAATTGAATATACCCGGTTCCAACAAGGAAGGATGGCTTGCGGGACTTTATGATGCATTCACGGAAAAAGATACGGAAGTAACGCTCGGAATCTGTTTCCCGTCATCGGAGAATAAAAAATACTCCGTGGATCATCTTCCGGTTTATTCCTTTGCGGAGGATACGGCCCATCCGGAAATCTATGAGGAAAATGCGGAAAGCCGTTTTGCGGAGATTTTTTCCGATTTTCGTCCGGATATCGTTCATATTTTCGGGACGGAATATGCGCATACCTTAGCGGCCGCAAAAGCATTGCACGATCCGGGAAAGCTTTTAATCGGATTTCAGGGTGTCTGCAATGCGCTTTATGAGGAGTATTTAACCGGTGTTGAAAAAGAATGGATTTCCAAAAATACGCTCAGGGATACCTTAAAATCCGACAATATGGAAAATCAGAAAAAGAAATTCGCTCTTCGCGCAGAGCACGAAAGAGAAGCAGTAAAACTTGCCGGATATGTAACCGGAAGGACCAGGCTGGATCATAAATATGCCATGGAAATGAACCCGGATGTGGAATATCTGTTTTTGAACGAAACCATGCGGGAAATTTTTTACGAGGGTGAATGGAAACAGGAAAATGCCGTAAAGCACAGTATTTTTGTATCCCAGTGTGATTATCCGATTAAGGGATTTCATATTTTCGCTAAAGCGATGGAATTTTTAAAAGAGGACTATCCGGATTTCACGGTTCGTGTGGCCGGAAATACCATTACCGGAGTCGGCGGATTAAAGAAAAAAATTCTGATTCCGACATACGGGGAATATTTAAACCGTCTGATGAAGGAAGCGGGAGTAAAGGAGCAGGTTACGTTTTTGGGTTCCTTATCCGCTGCCGAGATGAAAAAAGAGTATCTTTCCTGCAACGTGTTTGTGCTTCCTTCGGTTATGGAAAATTCGCCGAATTCGCTGGGAGAAGCCATGCTTCTCGGGGTGCCTTCGGTTGCAAGTGATGTCGGTGGAGTGGCGGATATCATGAATTCCGAATCCGGAATCCTTTATGAAAATAACGATCCCGCACTGCTGGCAAAGGCAATCGGAAAGGTGTTTCAGGATCTGGACAGTGACGGCGGCCTTGTGAAAGGACTTGTGGAAAACGCCAAAGTCAGTGCCCGCAAAAAACACAATAAAGAGGAGAATAAAAACCGACTGCTCGAAATGTACCGGTTGATTTATAAAGAACAGGGAAACGACAATCCATGAAAGTAACCTTTATTTCCAATTACATCAACCACCATCAGATTCCTCTTTCCAATGAACTGTATGCTGCATGGGGAGATGATTATTCCTTTATCCAGACGGAGCCGATGGAGGAAGAGCGAATTAAAATGGGCTGGAAAGACAGTGATTTCAATCTTCCCTATGTCAGGATTTATCAGGATTATCCGGACGAATGTCAGGCACTGATTGATTCCTGTGATATTGCGATTTTTGACGGACTGGATGATGAATCCTTTATCGCAAAGCGACTGGAGGAAAAAAAGATTGTTTTAAGAACCTGGGAAAGACTTTATAAAACCGGACAGTGGAAGGCGGTTTCGCCAAGGGGACTGATTAAAAAATATCATGACCATACCAGGCATTCGGATTCGCCGGTTTATCTGTTATGTTACGGCGGATATGTTGCGGATGATTTTGAAATCATTAAAGCCTATCGCGGAAAAAGACTGAAATGGGGCTATTTTCCGGAGTTTCATGAATCGGATAAAGAGGCACGACGGGCAAAAAAATCCGGAGAGATTCCGGAAGTTTTATGGGCCGGCCGGTTCATTCACTGGAAGCATGCGATGGATGCCTTAAAAGCCGTGAAAGCGAATCTGGATGAGGGATTAAAATTTCATTTTACGATGATCGGTACCGGGGAATGTGAAGAAGAATTAAAGGAATTTGTTCGGAAAAATTCACTGGAAGAAAACGTGACCTTTACGGGAGCTTTGCCGCCCGCAGAGGTTCGGGAATATATGGAACGCGCTTCGATTTATCTTTTTACAAGTGATTATGAAGAGGGCTGGGGCGTGGTTGCCAATGAATCGATGAACAGCGGATGTGCACTGATTGCATCCCATGCCGCGGGTGCGGTTCCGTTCCTTGTCCGCGACGGGGAAAACGGTCTTATTTATGAGAGCGGAAATGTTTCCAAACTGACAGAATATCTGGGCAATCTTATAAAGGATGAAGCACTCCGGTTAAGACTGCAGGATGCTGCATATGAAACCATCCGTGATGAATGGAATGCCCGCATTGCCGGCGAAAGGCTGGTAAAATTCTGCGAGCGGATTTATAACGGGGAGCTTCTTTTTGAGAAAGAGGGACCGTTAAGCGAGGCGGCAGCGATTCCGGAAAAGAAAATGTACCGCTTTCTGAAGGGAGAATGGAAATGCCCTTAGAGGAATATAAAGTATCCATCGTGGTACCCGTGTACAATGCGGAAAAATATTTAAGCCGCTGTGTTGAAAGCCTTTTAAATCAGACGCACCGGAATATGGAGATTCTTTTAGTGGATGACGGATCCACGGACCGATCCGGTGAAATGTGCGGAGAGTTTGCAGCGAAATATCCGGAAATTCTTGTTTTTCACAAGGAAAACGGAGGTTCCTCTTCGGCCAGAAATCTGGGAATCCGGAATGCGACAGGGGATTATGTCGGATTTTGCGACAGCGATGATTATGTGGAAAGAGACATGTATGAAAATCTTCTGCAGGCGGTTTATGAGCATGAGGATGCGGATATCGTACAGATTCAGACGAATTATCATTCCGAAAGCGGAGAACTTTTAAAAGGCCCGCAGGATGATTCGGGAGAGATTTCGTTCCTGCCGTCGGAGGAGATGTTCCGTCTTTTAATGCTGCATGTGGGAGATGCCTCTTTTTGTACGAAAATCATACGCAAAACATTTCTGGAGAATTTTTCTTTCCAGGAAGGAAAGCTGAATGAGGATTTCGAGCTTCTGCTTCGCATGATTCAGAATACAAAGGGTGTGTATAAAGTCGGTAAAACAGGATATCACATTGTACTTTCGGATTATTCCAATACGAGGGGAAATTTTAAAACCGAATTTTACGATGCGATGATTGCAAATTCCGATACGGCTTATGAACTGGCAAAGACGGTCTTTCCGTCAGCCATAACGGAGGCGGAGCGATTCCGTTTATTCCAGCGTCTGGATTATATGCTGCACATCCCCGTGGAAAAGATGAAGGACAATCCGGTCTGTGACGGAATCATCGTATTTTTGAAGGAGCATAAAAAGGAAATCGATGAAAATCCTTATCTTTCGAAGAAAGAGAAACGAAATTTAAGAATTCTTTCGAAAGCGCCTAAGCTTAGCAAGCGTGCGCATCGTCTGATCATGAAAATAAAAAAGCCCGGAAAACAGGTCATCTACGAAGGTGCCGTGATGCCGGAGAATGAAGAGAAAAATGATTAAAATACTGAAAAAACTGACGGTCCTATTGGACAAAAAACAAAAACTGCAGATGGTCGGTCTTATATTGATTTTGTTCATCGGCGCAATTATGGAGGCCTTTTCCGTAGCGGCAATCATTCCCGTTGTAACACTGATTCTGACTCCGGAAAAACTGTATGCCATCCCTTTTGTTCAGACAGTCCGTGACTTTCTGCCGTTTTCCTCGGAAAAAGCCTTCGGCGTGTTCATCATGGTGGGACTGATTCTGGTATTTATCGTGAAGAATGTGTACATTTACCTGGAGTACAAACTGCTTTATCATTTTATCTTTTCCAACCAGTTCCGTACTTCGGAACGCATGATGAAGAATTTTATCCGAAGGGATTATGAATATTTCGTAGGAGCGGATACAGCGGTAATCCAGCGTACCATTACCTCGGACGTCAACAATATGTACGGGCTGATTCAGTCCCTTCTGACGCTGGTTTCGGAAGTGATTGTGGCAGCCTGCATTGCAATTTATTTATTCGTTCAGGAGCCGGTTATGACATCGGTGGTGGCGATTTTGCTGATTGTGACGCTGCTTTTGATTAAAGCATTCTTAAAGCCGTTAATGAAACGAGCGGGACAGGAAAACCAGGATTATTATTCCGGCCTTTTCAAACATATTTCCCAGACCGTTATGGGCATCAAGGAAGTCAAGGTAAGCGGAAGAGAGAAGTATTTCGTGGACGAGTATATAAAATGCGGACGCGGATATGTAAATGCGGTTCAGAAATATACCATTTACAATAACATCCCGCGACTGATTATCGAAGTGGTCTGCATGGGCGGCGTCATCGGTTACTTCCTGTATTTATACTTAACCGGCGGAGACATCATCGGCATGATTGCAACGGTAACCGCATTTGTATTCGGTCTGACAAGACTTATGCCCTGTGCAAACAGAATTAACAACCAGTTAAACAATATCGCATATTTTGAACCGTTTTTTATGGGTGTTTCGGATAATCTTCAGGATGAAATCGAAGAGAGAAATGTGGACATTTCCTTTATGGAAATTCCCAAAGAGAAACTGCCTGCGACAAAGGAAATCAAATTAACGGACATCACGTTCCACTATGACAATACAAGAGGCGTAAATATTTTAGAGCATGCGAACTTAACCATTCCGATTGGATCCAGCGTCGGCATTGTCGGAACCACAGGCTCCGGAAAATCCACGATTGTGGATATTCTGCTGGGCTTACTTAAGGCACAGGAAGGAACGATTACGGTTGACGGCGTGAATGTCATGGAAGGAAATAACTATCGGAAATGGTTAAAGAATGTCGGATATATTCCCCAGGATATTTTTATTTTCGACAGCGATATCCGTCACAATGTGGCTTTCGGTATTCCGGAAGAGGAGATTGACGATGAAAGGGTATGGGAAGTCTTAAAGGAAGCGCAGCTGGATGAATTCGTAAAGGGTCTGCCGGAGGGGCTTGCAACCAGAACCGGCGAAAGAGGACTGCAGATTTCGGGTGGTCAGTTACAGCGAATCGGTATTGCCAGAGCACTTTATGACGACCCCGAAGTACTGGTTATGGATGAGGCGACGAGTGCACTGGATAATGATACCGAGAAGGCAATCGTGGATTCGATTAACCGCCTTCAGGGCAGCAAGACGCTCGTTATTATTGCTCACAGACTGCAGACGATTGAAAAATGCGATGCGGTTTACAGGGTGGAAAATAAACAGGTAATCCGGGAAAGATAGGATAAAAAAGAGAGGAACAGCGAATGGAAAAATGTTCAATCGTAGTACCGTGCTATAACGAACAGGAAGCACTGCCGTTTTTTTATGAGGCAGTGGAAGCGGTGATCGGGGAAATGCGGGAACTGGAATTTGAATATATTTTTGTGGATGACGGAAGTTCGGATAATACACTGGAGATTTTAAGGGATCTTTCGGACCGTGATTCCAAAGTACATTATGTTTCGTTTTCAAGAAACTTCGGAAAGGAAGCGGGAATCTTTGCGGGACTTACGGAAAGCACGGGAGATTACGTGGTAATTATGGATGCGGACTTACAGGATCCGCCCGAGCTTTTGCCGGAAATGTATAAAGCCGTGAAGGAAGATGGCTATGACTGTGCGGCAACCAGGAGGGTAAACCGCAAGGGAGAGCCGCCGATTCGTTCCTTTTTTGCAAAACTGTTTTATAAAATCATGAACCGGATTGCCAAATTAAACATGATGGACGGTGCCAGGGATTATCGTTTCATGAAGCGCGTCATGGTGGATGCAATTCTCTCCATGAAGGAGTATCACCGGTTTTCAAAAGGAATTTTCGGATGGGTCGGATTTAAAACCAAGTGGTTTGATTTCACAAACCGCGAACGTGTTGCAGGAAAAACCAAGTGGTCCTTCCATTCGCTCTTTAAATATTCCATCGAGGGTATGGTTGCTTTTACAACGGCACCTCTGGAATGGGCATCCATTGTCGGACTGATTTTCTGTGTACTGGCTCTGATTGCGGTGGTGTTTTTATTTGTCAGGGCACTGCTTTTCGGCGACAAGGTTATGGGATGGCCGTCCCTTGCCTGCATGATTACATTCTTTTCCGGTCTGCAGCTTTTCGTAAGCGGCATTATCGGAATGTATCTGGCGAAGGCCTATAACGAAATTAAGGACCGACCGGTTTATATTGTCCGGGAGAAGAAGTAAAAATATGCATTTTGATAAAAAGAAATGGCTTCAACCGAATATCATGATTCCGTTCCTGAGTGCGCTAATTGTCGGACTTTTGACACATTTCCCGGTGATGATCGGGAATCTGCCGAATGCGGATGCCATGTCCAATTTCTATTTTGACCAGAACATGGTGACCAGCGGCCGCTGGTTTTTAACAATCGCGTGCGGGTTTTCCTCCTATTTTGACTTAAAATGGCTCATCGGGCTTTTATCCGTGATCTTTCTTGGAATCTGCGCAGTAATTTTAACGGAAATTTTCGAGGTGAAAGATAAGGTGGCACTGGGACTTACCGGTGCGCTTTTGGTAACCTTCCCCGCAGTCTGTGCGACATTTACGTACATGTATACTGCGGACGGATATTTTCTTGCATTGGCGCTTGCCTTCCTGGCGGTATATCTTACGAAAAAATATCCAAAGTTTGGCTGGGCGCTCGGGGCAGTTACTTTAAGCTTCAGTATGGGAACGTATCAGGCATACCTTGCGGCAACGATTTTGCTCTGCCTCTTTGATCTGATTTTCATGTGTCTTGAGAATAAGCCGGTAAAGGAAACCGGACTTCGGGCACTTCGGTATCTCGGTATGGGCATTCTTGGCGGGGTTCTTTATTTCGTGATTTTAAAGATCTGCCTTGCGGTTCAGGGAAAGCAGCTGGATACCTATCAGGGAATCAATAATATGGGGCATGTTTCACTTTCATCGCTCCCGGGAATGGTCATCGGAGCGTATCGTGACTTTGCGGGATTTATCCGAAACGGCAGAATCTTTTTCCTGAATGGATTTTCTTATGTCGCTATGGTATTATTATTTGGGGTAGCCTGTCTTTCGGCTGTCCGGATTATGATTCATACAAAAGCGATTAAGAAGTGGTATCAGTCACTTCTTATTGTGTTGTTTATTATTCTGATTCCGGTCGGATGCAATATTATTCTGCTGATTTCGGCGGAAGCATTTTATCATCTTCTGATGCGGATGCAGTGGGGACTGTTTCCGATTGCGGCAGTGATATTAACGGCGCGGTCGTTTTACCTTTGCGGGGATGAAAAGAAATTTTTCAAAGCGCTTGGAATTGCCGGTACTGCAGGTGCTCTGCTTCTTTGCTGGCAGTTTATTCTTGCGGATAATATTGCCTATTTCAATATGTCCGAGCGGTATGAAAAAACTTACGCATACTGTGTGCGCCTTGCGGACAGAATCGAGCAGACGCCCGGGTATTATACGGGAATGCCGGTCATGATGATAGGTGTAGTGGATGAGGAAAAATATCCCGTGACGGATATTACCGGACCGGTTACGGAAAGGATATCCGGAAGTACGGGTGATATTCTGATTTATAAAGGGGAACAGTATCAGGCATTTATGGAGCATTATCTGAATGTTTCCTTAAATGTCATTACCGATGAAGAGCAGATTGTAAAAATCTACAATTCTGATGAGTACCGGGAAATGAATTCCTTCCCGGCGAAAGACAGCATCCGTGTTGTAAACGGAATTCTTTATGTCAAAACCGAACCGCCGGAAAGGTAGTGTTTGGAAATTTTAAGAAAAAAGCCCGGTCAGAAGGAGGCATGATGGGTCATTTAACAGTAGTAATCCCTTCGTTCAATGAAGAGGGAAACATTGAAAATACGGCAGAAGAAATCGGACGCGTTTTGCAGGATGCCGGAATCGAGTATGATCTTTTATTCGTATCCGACGGATCCAATGACGGAACATTTCCGAAAATCAAGGAACTTGCCGGACGTGACAACAGAATTAAAGGCCTTCAGTTTTCCAGAAATTTCGGAAAGGAAGCAGCTATCTTTGCCGGACTTTCCAAAAGCTGCGGCGACTGTGTTGCGGTGATTGACTGCGATTTGCAGCATCCGCCGAAAACACTGGTGGAAATGTATCATCTCTGGGAAGAAGGTTTTGAAGTGGTGGAAGGAATCAAATCCTCCAGAGGAAAAGAAAGCTTCATTCATAAAATGTTTGTTGGTATTTTTTACGGCATTATGAGCAAACTAATGAAAATCGATATGAATTCCACTTCGGATTTCAAACTTTTGGACAGGAAGGCAGTGGATGCGCTTCTTTCCTTAAACGAGAGCAATACCTTTTTCCGGGCGCTTTCCTTCTGGGTGGGATTTCGTTCGACTTCCGTGGAATATGACGTGCAGGAGCGTGTCAGCGGAAAGAGCAAATGGTCCTTTGAAGGACTGGTGCGGTATGCAATTTCCAATACCACATCCTTTACCACGGCACCCTTAAAAATAATTGCCATCGTCGGATTTATCATGGTTATTTTTTCCATCATACTGGGAATTCAGACTCTGGTAAATTATTTTATGCATATCGCGGTGGAAGGCTTTACCACGGTAATTTTGCTGCTTTTGATGATCGGCGGATGTATCATGGTCAGCCTTGGTATTATCGGACATTATCTGGGCCGCATTTATGAGGAAGTGAAGGGCAGACCGAGATACATTATCCGGGAGACTACCGATAATTTGAAATAAGAGTCATTCGAAAATCAATGACGGAGGAAAATATGATTCGATTTAATGTACCTCCCTATACGGGAAAAGAAATGGAATATATTAAGCAGGCTGTAGAGAATCAGAAAATCTGCGGTGACGGCGATTTTACAGCAAAATGCAATCAGTGGATTGAGAATAAGACAGGATGCAAAAAAACGCTGCTTACGACTTCCTGCACACATGCAACGGAGCTTGCCGCAATTTTGGCGGATATCAAACCCGGCGATGAAGTGATTATGCCTTCTTATACGTTTGTATCCACTGCAGATGCTTTTGTTCTTCGGGGCGCTACGGCGGTATTTGTCGATATCCGGCCGGATACCATGAATCTGGATGAAAAGCTGATTGAAGACGCGATTACCGACAAAACCAAAGCCATCGTTCCGGTTCATTATGCGGGTGTCGGCTGCGAAATGGATCCGATTATGGAACTTTCGAAAAAATACAATCTGAAAGTGATTGAGGATGCGGCACAGGGAATCATGTCCGAATACAAGGGAAAAGCCCTTGGAACATTCGGGGAATACGGCTGCTTTTCCTTCCATGAAACCAAGAATTTTTCCATGGGAGAAGGCGGTGCTTTATTAATCCGGGATGAGGAAAACATTGAGCCGGCAGAGATTATCCGTGAGAAAGGTACCAACCGGGCGAAATTTTTCCGCGGACAGATTGATAAATATACCTGGGTGAATATGGGGTCCTCCTATCTCCCGAGTGAGTTAAATGCGGCATATTTATATGCTCAGTTAGAGCTTGCCGATGAGATTACCAAAGACCGTATGGATACATGGAATCATTACTATGCAGATTTGTCCGGCTTAAAGGATGCGGGGCGGATTGAACTGCCGTTTATTCCTGCACACTGCAGCCATAATGCGCATATGTTTTATATCAAGGCACGTGATTTAGAAGAACGGACGAAGCTGATTTCGTTCCTGAAGGAAAAAGACATTCTTGCGGTATTCCATTACGTTCCGCTTCATTCTGCACCTGCAGGCCTGAAATTCGGCCGCTTCCATGGGGAAGACCGATATACAACAAAAGAAAGCGAGCGCTTAGTAAGGCTTCCGCTTTATTACGGTCTGAAGGAAGAACAGACGCAGTACATTATCGATTCCGTGAAGGAATTTTACAGAATAAACAAATAAGAGTGGTGTCGTAAATGGATATTGTAATACGCGGAGAAGGAATTTATTTAAGAAAAATAGAATATTCGGATACGGCGAATATCATCCGTTGGAGAAATTCTGATGCGGTACGGTCGCACTTTATTGACAGAAGACTGTTTACCGCCGAGTCCCATGAAGCGTGGCTGAAAAACTATGTGGAAGCAGGAAAGGCTGACCAGATGATTATCTGCATTGCGCCGGATTATAAAAACGCTGCGGAATGGAATAATGCTGAGGATTCGGAATATATTCCGGTCGGAAGCGTCTATATCCGGGATATTAATCCTGCGCATAACAAAGCGGAATACGGGATTTTTATCGGAGAGGAATCTGCGAGAGGATGCGGAATCGGAAGCAAATGTGCGAAGTTAATGATTCAATACTGTTTTGAAATTCGTCATCTCCACCGGTTGTTTTTAAGGGTGTTTGCGGATAATACGGCCGCAATCAGGAGTTATGAAAATGCAGGATTTCAAAGAGAAGCACTTTTGCATGACGACGTACTCGCGGACGGGAAATACCATGACATCGTTCTGATGGGAATCATAAATCCCGCAGATGAAATATAAAATGCGGTTTTAGACCGCAGCTGAAAGGTCTGAAAATGGAGAACGGGAACAATTCAAAAGAAAAAATATCATTTGTCATTCCATGTTATCGTTCGGAAGCAACAATAGCCGGGGTGGTTTCGGAAATCATCGAAACTATGAATACAATGCCGAAGTATACCTTTGAAATCATTCTGGTAAACGACTCCTCTCCGGATGATACCATCGGAAGTATTCGAAGCTTATGCACTCAGTATCCCTTTATTACGGGAATCGATCTGGCAAAGAATTTCGGGCAGCATGCTGCTTTGATGGCGGGCATGAGAGCGGCTGACGGAGATATTGTGGTTTGTCTGGACGACGACGGACAGACGCCTGCAAACGAAGTCGGAAAGCTGCTTGAGAAACTGGAGGAAGGATATGATGTCTGCTATGCAAGCTACGGAAAAAAACAGCACAGCGGATTTCGGAATTTCGGCAGTAAGGTAAATGAGCTGATGACCCGGATTATGCTGGGAAAACCGAAAGAATTATATATTTCGAGTTATTTTGCGGTAAAGAGATTTATCGTGGATGACATGCTTCGATACGAACAGCCCTATTCCTATGTCATCGGACTGGTATTAAGGGCAACAAAAAATATCACAAACGTGGAGGTAAATCATCGTGCAAGAGAAGTGGGGAGCAGCGGATATACGCTTCGAAAGCTCTTTGCATTATGGTTTAACGGATTTACCGCATTTTCCATTAAGCCGCTTCGAATTGCAACCTTTATCGGCTGCGTGTGTGCGTGCAGCGGATTTTTATACGGAATTTATACGATTATCAAGAAGCTTGTTTTGGTGGATGTTCAGGCCGGTTTCTCCGCTCTTATGAGCGTGCTTGTTTTCATCGGCGGAATGATTATGCTGATGCTTGGAATGATTGGAGAATATGTCGGACGTATGTATCTTTGCATGAACAATTCACCGCAATATGTCATCCGCGAAGTGATTCGGGGAAATCACCCGGAGGAATAGAATCGAATGCTGAAGAATTCGGAATCGAATGGAAAAAATAAGGATATTGTCTTTATCATCGTTGCAGTTTTGGTATTCGGAATTTATACCATTGCCTGCGGATATCTCTTTTTTATGCAGGCGGATGCGGCGCATGATTTGTATTTTGAATCCGATCTTTTAGCCCATCTTCAAATGGCGGAGGATGGATGGGGATATTCCCTCACGGCCGTATTCTACCGGATTTTTTATATGCTTCCGGGTTATCATGTTCTGGTTGCCTGCTTTTTGGCATTTTTTGCGGGCGGAACGATGGTTGCGACCTATTTTATTCTCCGGGAACTTGTATTTTCCAAATGGAAGATCCGCGGAGTAAAATGGTCCGCGCTGGGTGCGGCAATCAGTACGAATATTGTAATGCCGTGCTTTATTCAGGCGGTGCATTATCAAAGATATGTGGGCTATCAGTCCCCTTCCGTGTGGCATAATTCCACCTATACGGTGATGAAGTTTTTTTCCCTTCTGACGCTGTATTATTACATCCGTTTCTTTACGGAATATAAGAAAAAAGTGGTTTGGAAGGACTGGATTTTGTTTACGGTTTTTTTGACACTTTCCACTGCGACAAAAACCAGTTTTTTACTTGTATTCGGACCTGTGGCTTTAGTCGGATTGTTTTTTGATTTCTATCGTAAAGTTCCGATAAAGAGAATTTTGCTTTTTGCTTCTTCTATCCTGCCGTCCGTTGCAATCGTTTTATTTCAGGAAATGGTTTTATTCGGGGATGATACGGGAAACGGAATTGTAATCGAATTCGGATACAATGTTTATTTAAGAGCGGACAAACCGTATTTTACGATGATTCTCTCGGCGCTGTTCCCGGTTTTGATTTTTTTATTCAACATCATTCCGGTTTGCCGGCAGACAATTAAAGATTTAAAGCATAAATCTCTTCCGGTACATACCGCATTTTTCCTGGCATGGAGTATGTGGGCGGTCGGAGCGATTCAGCTTTTGTTTTTGAAAGAAACCGGAACAAGAATTCAGGACGGAAATTTTTCCTGGGGATATGATTTCTGCCTTTTTATTTTGTTTGTGGTAAGCATTGTTTATTACATGATGAATCTTCGGAGTACGAGATTCTTAAAAGGGATTTATCCGCTCAGAATCCTGTATGCGGCAGTACTCGGAGCCGTTCTCGGATATCATATGTACTGCGGATTTATTTTCTTTATCAGGCTTTTAAACGGAGTGACTTATTTTATGCAGGCATAGCCGGCATGAAAACCGCCATGCAGGAAAAACAAGGCATCGGAAATTCATTTTTGAAAAAGGATAACGGATTTTAATGAGCGGACAGGCTGCTGAAAAAAAAGAAAATAAAATAGTGCTTTGGATCCTCTTCGGAATCTTTTTTCTTCTGACGGCAGGTATTTTTTACTTTATTGCAGGCTTTCGTCCGAAGGCAATTTTTCCCGCCCTGGAAAAAGAGAAAACGCAGATTCTTTTTCTGGGAGACAGCAATATCGATTATTCCTTCGGCGGAATGGAAATTCCGGAGATGCTGATGCAAAAAACAAATGTCATGGCATATAACTGTGCCATTGGCGGAACCTGCGCCGCAAACTCTGCGGAGCCGTATAACCGGAAAAATTACTACGGAATGTTCAGTCTGTATAATCTTTCGAAGATGATTGAAACCGGTGATTTTTCGGTCATGACGAGAAACCGGGATTTTATCGATTCTTCGAGCAGCGATATCAAAGGCAAGGTATTAATTCTCGAACATCTCGATTATTCCGCCATGGATTATGTGGTTCTGCATTACGGAATGAATGATTATTTTGCGGGTTTTCCGATCGGAGACGGCATGGAAAAATATGACGAACGAACCTATAAGGGAGCGCTTCGCTGCGGAATCGAACGAATTCATAAGATGTGTCCGGATGCGACAGTCATTCTGTCCTCCATTACCTATTGCAGATATCAGAAGGTTGAAAATGAAGAACTTGTCGGCGAAACGATTTCCGGTCTTTCCCATGATTTCGGGCATGGAACGATTGAGAATTACCGTACCGCCATGGAAGAGGTTTCCGGGGAATATCCGTATGCCGTATTTTTAGATAATTTAAACGGTATGGGAATTGATGATGAGAATTACATAACCGAAGGATATTTCGAAGATCATATGCATTTCGGAGAAAAGAGCCGTGAGATTTACACGGAAGGTTTTTTGGAATTATTAACGAAGCTTGAGAACCGGTAGGGCAATATGGGAAAAAATGTCAGCCGGTATTTTACCGGCATCTGTAACGGAATATTGTTTGCCACACTCGTTGCACAGGGTGTGTTTGCGTTCATCTGGGGATGGGCGAATCTGACGGATTATAAGAATCTTGAAGAAACGGCAAAACTGTATGAGTCGGTCCACAGTCCGGGATGGATGCTGCCGGTTTTATACATCCTGCAGATTGCGGCCTGCGGGGGATTGTTCTATCTTGCATCGGCGGCGCTGCTTCGGGGATTTACGAGGAAGAGAATTCCTTCGAAATATCCTTTTGTTGCCATGCTTTTCCTTTTGACAAATCCGTTTGTATGGATGACGATGTTTACCCTGCTTCCGGATTCCGTCGGAAATGCAATGGAACTGCTGGTGATTGCGTATGCATTTCTTTTTATACGGACACTCGGAAATGAAAAGGACTGGGTTCATGCCGCTGTTGCCGGAATCTGGTATGTGGTTTTGGGAATCTTTTTTAAGAAGAATTTTATTACCATCACACCGGTGTTATTCGGTCTCGGATTGCTTGCAATGGTCCGTTTTTCGAGGCTTTCGAAAAAGCGCAAGGAGGAAGCCGTTCTTTCGGCCATTCCGGCATTTGCAATGATTTTACTGCCGTTTGCGGTCTTTTTGGTAGCAATGATTAAAACACTGGCTACCCCGAATCCGGAGAATACACTCGGAATTCCGGGAATGCTTTATTCCGTTTTCCGGTTTCGGCTGGATGGAATGAAATATGAGGAATTCCACGGCATGGCGTGGTTACTTAAGAGTATGTGCAAGGAATGGGTTGCGGCACTGCTTTCCCCGTGGATTCTGGCACTTCGAACCTATCCCTGGGGGGATTCGGTGAATCCTTTCTATGTCAGTATCTTTTGGCAGAAGGCACCGTTGATTACCGAAATGTACTTACGAATCGGAAGCACGGGAGCACTGCTTTGCATTTCGGCATTTTTATTAAAAGGTCTTGCCGTGGTATTCGGAAAAGAAGAAAAGAGCCTTGGAAGAATATTCCGGATGATTGTTATGAATCTTATATTTTTTATCGTTATGACGGTTCCATCGACGTTTACGGCGTTACTGATATGCATCCCGGAATTTGATTACCGGAATGCATTGCAGGCCTATCTTTTGTGGTTTGTCTGCAGTATGGCATTTTTGGTGGAATTTAAGGAAAAGAAAACAAAAGCGGAGGATGCGTAAATGGGAAAAATTGCACTGATTACGGGAATTACGGGACAGGACGGTTCCTATCTGGCGGAGTTTCTTTTGGAAAAAGGATATGAAGTACATGGAATTATTCGAAGAGCATCCGTATCCAATACATCAAGAATTGATCATCTGCTGAAAGACGGACTGATTAAGGTACATGAAGGGGATTTAACGGATTCTTCTTCCTTAATCCGAATCATCGGTCTGACAAAGCCGGATGAAATCTATAATCTTGCGGCGCAGTCCCATGTCCAGGTTTCCTTTGATGTGCCGGAGTATTCCGGAGACGTGGATGCAATCGGAGTCTTAAGGATTCTGGAAGCAGTAAGAATTCTGGATCTGACAAAGAAAACGAAGATTTATCAGGCATCCACATCGGAATTATACGGAAAAGTGGAAGAGGTTCCCCAGTCGGAAACCACTCCTTTTCACCCCTACAGTCCTTATGCGGTTGCAAAGCAGTACGGCTTCTGGATTGTAAAGGAATACCGAGAGGCATACGGCATGTTTGCGGCGAACGGCATCCTTTTCAATCATGAGTCCGAACGAAGGGGCGAGAATTTTGTAACCAGAAAAATTACGCTTGCGGCTGCAAGAATAGCGGAAGGTCTGCAGGACCATCTCGAGCTTGGCAATATGGATTCCCTGCGTGACTGGGGCTATGCAAAGGATTATGTGGAATGCATGTGGCTGATGCTGCAGCAGGACGAACCGGATGACTTTGTAATTGCAACGGGCGTGCAGCATACGGTTCGCGATTTTACCGAAAAAGCATTTGCGGCAAACGATATTATGCTTCGTTTCGAGGGAAGCGGCCTGGAAGAAAAAGGGTATGATGCTGAAACCGGAAAGATGTTGGTTTGTGTAAATCCGGCGTGGTTTCGTCCGACGGATGTGGATAATCTCTGGGGTAATCCGGCCAAGGCAAAAGAGGTATTAAAATGGAATCCACAGAAAACAAGTTACGAGGAATTAATCCGCATTATGGCAGAGCATGACAGAAAGCTTGCAAAAGCGGAAGCAGCAATGAAGAGGGCGCAGGAATAAAGCACGAAACCGAAAAGAAACAGGAAAGCACAAAAGCTTAAGCGGAGTAAAATATGAATGTTGTTTTATTATCGGGCGGATCCGGAAAACGTCTCTGGCCATTATCAAATGACGTCAGATCCAAACAGTTTATCAAATTTTTCAAAAAAGAAAACGGAGAATATGAATCCATGGTGCAGAGAATGTTCCGTGGACTTCGCGAGGTGGATGAGAATGTAAAAATTACCATTGCCACTTCCAAAACGCAGCTTTCGGAAATCCGGAATCAGCTTGGCGGGGATGTGAATGTCAGTATTGAGCCTGACAGAAGGGATACCTTCCCGGCCATCGCACTCGCTGTTTTATATCTTCATGATAAAATGGGAGTAGGAAGGGACGAAGCGGTTGTCATCTGCCCGGTGGACCCTTATGTGGAGAGCGATTATTTTAAGGCGCTGTATGATTTAAGCAATCTTGCGAAAGAATCGGATTCCAATCTCTGCCTGCTTGGAATGGAACCGACCTATCCTTCCGCAAAATACGGTTATATTATTCCAAAGACACAGGATGCAGTCAGTGAAGTATTGGAATTTAAGGAAAAACCGAGCGAGGCACTTGCGGCAGAGTATATCAAAAAAGGAGCCTTATGGAACGGCGGTGTGTTTGCATTCCGTATGGGATATATGCTTGATAAGGCACATGAGCTGATTGATTTTACGGATTATCAGGATCTTTATCAGAAATTTTCTTCCGTTGAGAAAATCAGTTTTGACTATGCCGTTGCGGAGAAGGAAGAACGAATCTGTGTGAAGCGTTTTCACGGGTTGTGGAAGGATCTCGGAACCTGGAATACGCTGACCGAATCGATTCCGGAAAACATCATCGGGAAAGGAATCATGAATGAAAAATGCGAGAATGTTCACATTATCAATGAACTGAACGTTCCGATTCTTACGATGGGCCTTACGGATGTGGTGATTTCCGCATCTGCGGAAGGTATTTTAATTTCCGATAAAGTACAGTCAAGTTATATCAAACCCTTTGTTGATGATATTGTCGGACAGGTGATGTTTGCCGAAAAATCCTGGGGAAGCTTCCGTGTACTGAATGTCGAAGATGAGAGCATGACGATTCTGGTAACGCTCAATTCAGGACACTCCATGAATTATCATTCCCATCGAAACAGGGATGAGGTATGGGTGGTTATTGAAGGAAGCGGAACCACCGTTGTGGACGGAATGCGTCAGGATGTTTCCGTCGGAGATGTCGTTACGATGCAGGCCGGCTGCCGTCATACCATTATTGCAAAAGAAACCTTAAAAATTGTGGAAGTTCAACTCGGTAAGGAGATCAGTGTTTATGACAAGCAGAAATTCGAGTTGGAATAATTTGAATCTTCCTTTTTTGTTAAAACCGGAAGGGAAGGATTATCTCTGGGGCGGAAACCGTTTAAACGATGATTTTTCCAAGAATATTCCGCTTTCACCGCTTGCGGAAACATGGGAATGTTCCACGCATCCGGCCGGTGTAAGCAGAGTCGGATCCGGTGTTTTTGCAGGAAGACTTTTAACGGATGTTTTGAAAGAAAATCCGGAAATGCTCGGACGTCATAAAAACGATCGGGGAGAGCTCCCGATTCTTGTAAAATTAATTGATGCAAAGGAAGATTTGTCAATTCAGGTTCATCCGGATGATGAGTATGCCGCGATTCATGAAAACGGATCTTTGGGCAAAACGGAAATGTGGTATGTGCTTGATGCGGCACCGGGAACGGCAATCATTTACGGTTTTAATAAGGACACCTCAAAAGAAGAGGTGGAGAATGCTTTAAAGAAAGGCAATCCGGAAAAACTGCTCCGCCGGGTTCCGATTCAAAAGAATCAGGTCTTTTATGTATCTCCCGGAACGGTTCACGGAATAAGCAAAGGCGCATTACTTGCGGAAGTTCAGGAAAGCTCCGATATTACCTACCGGCTGTATGATTATGACAGAATCGACAAGAACGGGAAAAAACGCCCGTTGCATATTGAGAAGGCACTGGAGGTTTTGGATTATCATTCCTCGGATTCTCCGAAGCAGCCGATTCGCGTTTTGAAATATACCAAGGGAAGCGCAACCGAGATTTTAAACCGCTGCAGGTATTTTCAGACGGAGAGACTGATCATCAATACGGAGCGGATTCGGGAATATATGGAATTTCCCCAACTGGAAGAAACGTTTCAGATTCTGCTTTGCACAGATGGTTGCGGTGTTTTGCATGCAGGAGAGGAAGTACTGGATATTTTTAAAGGGGATTGCATTTTTATTCCTGCCGGAAATCAGGGAATGAAACTTCACGGCATGGCACAGTTTTTAAAGGTGCGTTGCTAGAAAGGTACAGGAAATGGATAAAATAGCGGTTTTGATTCCGTGCTATAACGAAGCAAAAACAATTGAAAAAGTAATCCGGGATTATAGGGCTGCCCTTCCGGAAGCGGACATTTATGTCTATGACAATAATTCTTCCGACGGAACCGATGAAATTGCAAGAAATGCGGGTGCCATTGTCCGGTATGAAAGAAGGCAGGGAAAGGGAAATGTGATTCGGACCATGTTTCGGGACATTGACGCAGACTGCTATTTAATGATCGATGGGGACGATACCTATCCTGCTGAAAATGCGCGGGAAATGTGCGATTTTGTTTTAAAAAAGAATTCCGACATGGTAATCGGAGACCGTCTTTCCTCAACCTATTTTCAGGAAAATAAACGCCCGTTTCATAATTTCGGAAATACGATGGTGCGCGCTGCCGTCAATCAGTTATTCCACGGAAACATTACAGATATCATGACCGGCTATCGGGCATTTTCGCCGCTTTTTGTGAAATCATTTCCGGTGCTTTCCAAAGGCTTTGAAATTGAAACCGAGATGTCGATTTTTGCACTGGATAAGAATATGCAGTTGGATACCATTCCGGTACAGTACAGGGATCGTCCGGACGGAAGCGTATCGAAGTTGAACACTTATTCCGACGGCTTCAAGGTAATCTTAACGATTTTGAAACTGTATAAGGACTATAAGCCGCTTTCTTTCTTCGGTTTTTGTTCGCTGATTTCATTTTTAATCGGATTCGGGTTTTTCCTTCCGGTATTCTTTGAATATCTGCAGACCGGACTGGTGGCAAGGTTTCCGACCCTTTTTGCATCCATTGCGGTTATGATTGTTGCGGTGCTTTTGTTAATCTGCGGATTTATTC
>CACZRH010000208.1 GCA_902783455.1 uncultured Lachnospiraceae bacterium
AAGAAGAGAAACCTGAAGAAAAAAAGCCGGAAGAGAAGCCTGAAGAAAAAAAGCCGGAAGAGAAGCCTGAAGAAAAAAAGCCGGAAGAGAAGCCTGAAGAAAAAAAGCCGGAAGAAAACAAAGAAGAAAAGAATATAAAGGATAAATAGATTCGTGGCAGGAAAGAAGAACCGCAAAAAGGAAACGGAGAGCATTATTAATACCGCCCTTTTAGCTGATGCGGAGCAGAATCAACCGAATATTGAGGAAGAAACTTCAAAGAAGCATAAAAAGCCGAAGGAAAAGAAAGTAAAGCCTCCGAAACCGTCGAAGGAAAAACTGAAATCCTTCTATAAGCGTCGTTTTAAGAACAATATCCGTGTTCTTCCTTTTTTAATTCCCAGTCTTGTCGGAGTGCTGTTATTTTATCTGGCTCCGTTCGGAGTGGTTATTTTCTATGCATTCGTGGATAATCCGATTACAAAGAATTTTGTGGGATTTCAGAATATTGTAAATGTATTTAAGAATGCCTCCTTTAGGGAAGCATCCATGAATACACTTCGTTTCTCTTTGATAGCGGTGCCTTCGGCACTCGTTATTTCATTGCTTCTTGCAATCATGCTGGATCATAAAATTCCACTGGCAAGTGAATTTCGAACCTCATACTTAAGCCCGATGGTTGTTCCGGTAGCATCCGTTGTGCTTGTATTTCAGGTGCTTTTCGATTTTAACGGTGTGGCCAGTGAGATGGTTCAGTTTTTCGGCGGCCAGAAAATCGACTGGATGAAATCGAACTGGGGGCCTGTGGTTATACTGGTACTGTTTCTATGGAAAAATCTCGGCTATAATATGATTCTGTTCCTCGGCGCGCTCGGAAACATTCCAAAGGATGCGCTGGAGGTTGCCTATCTGGATACGAATTCTTCCTGGACAATTTTCTGGAGAATTAAGATTTTCTATCTTTCTCCGACGCTTTTGTTTGTTACGATTATTTCACTGATCAACTCATTTAAGACATTCCGCGAGGTATACCTGTTAACGGGTTCATATCCGTTCCATACCATGTATATCCTGCAGCATTATATGAACAATATGTTTGACAGTATGGATTATCAGAAATTAAGCTCTGCGGCGATTATGATGTCCATCGTCATGACAGTAATTATTTTGGGACTGTATATCGCAGAAAACAGATTCGGACGGGACTTGGAAGAATAATGAAAAAATTAGCGGATTTCAGAGACGGCCCGGTTCGGAAAAACAGGGCCCCAATCATTATTAAAAAAGTAATAATCGTAATCGTATCTTTTATCGTGGCGATTTTTTTCCTTCTGCCCACGGTATTGACCTTTACAAACTCGTTTATGTCAAGGGCGGAAATCAGTGCGAATTACGGGCAGATTTTTTCCACGACGGATACCGGCGGAAAAATCTACATCGGAAAGAAAGTCGATTTAAAACTGATTCCGGATATGGTAACGGGAGAGCAGTATGTTACGGTACTCTTTAAGAGTCCGGATTATCTGTTCAAGTTCTGGAACTCGGTATTTTATGCAGTTCCGATTGCCCTTTTCCAGATTTTGCTCGCCATGGGTGCAAGTTATGCATTTGCGAGGCTGGAAGGAAAGTGGAAGGATGTGCTGTTCTTTATCTACATCATCATCTGCCTGATGCCCTATCAGGTTACCCTGGTTCCAAACTACTTAGTATCCGACTGGCTGCATATTTTAAATACCCGCTGGGCCATCTGGCTTCCCGGAATTTCCTCCCCGTTTGCGGTTTATCTTTTGACCAAGCATATGAAGAGAATTCCGAAGGCGCTTTACGAAGCGGCCAGAGTGGACGGGGCCAGTGAGCTTAGAATGTTCGGCCAGATTTGTATGCCGCTTTGCAAGGGCTCTGCTTTTTCGGTTGGTATTCTGATTTTTATAGATTATTGGAACATGGTTGAGCAGCCCCTGATTTTGTTAAAGGATGACAAGCTTCAGCCGCTTTCCGTATTCTTATCAAAAATCAATGCCGGTGAAATCGGACTGGCATTTGCAGTTGCGGTAATATATATGATTCCTTGTATATTGCTGTTCCTCTACGGAGAGGATTACTTAGTCGAAGGTATTACGACGCAGGGCGGTGTCAAAGGTTAGTGGATGATCTTTCATTTCGATTGGGAATGAATGGATATAAAGAATGCTAAAAGAATATAAGGATTGAAACAGGGATTAATACAGATTTAATTCAGCAGTGAGTTTTTGGAGGATTTAAAATGAGCGAAGAAATCAACAAACAGGCCCAGGAAGCAGCGAAAGCCGAAGCGGCGGAAGAAGCGAAAGGACAAAGAAAGAGAGAGATTATTAAAAATATAGCCATCATCTTTCTTGCAGTTATGCTGGTGTTGACATTCTTTTCCAACACCATCATGAATTTTTCCCTGCCGCAGGTTTCAACGGAACAGATTTCAAGCGGAACAATCAAGACGCAGGTCCGCGGACAGGGTGTCATCGAAACGGTGGATCCGTATAATCTGACCGTAAAGGAGACAAGAACGATTAAATCGGTAAATGTCAAAGAAGGCGATGACGTACAGATCGGGGATGTGATTTATGAACTTGAAGGAGAAGAATCCTCAGAGCTTGAAGATACCAGGAGCAAACTCCGTACTGCCGAAATCGAATTTGAATCTGCTGTAATTACGAACGGACTCGGGGCTGATCAGGTCCTGGAAATAAAGGCCGGTGGGGAAACGAACCTTACGGAAATCCAAAACAATATTGCAAAGTTTGACCAGAATCTTGAGAATGCCAAAAGAGATCTGAATACACATACGGCAGCAAAGAACAAATATCAGGCAGAGCTTGATTCCTTCGGAACCTATACGGCAGATGAATCCGCTATTAATTCCTGGAAAAATAAAGAAGAAGAAGCTTCCTATAACAAGAAGGTGAATGAAAAAGCCCGTGATACCTATAAGCAGTTTGAAGAAGAATATGTTATGGCAATTCAGCAGGGAATTCAGCCTACTCCGGAACAGATTACGGGTCATGAGCTTTATACCAAATATGCAAATGAAGTAAATGCAAATGAAATGGCGATTGCAGAAGCACAGAAGAATCAGAATCAGCTCCGTTATTCCCAGACGGACCCGAATGCCGGAAGAAGAGCGGAATTGACCAAGCTGATTGCAAATGAAAATCTCGGCATTCAGCTTTCGCAAAAAGCAGTGGAAGATGCAAAGGACGCAAAGGATACGTATGTGAAATCCATGTCCAATAAACTCGATGCGATTTCAAAATATGCCACAATTGAGTCGTTAAAACAAAAAATCGAGAAGCTGGAAAAGGAAGCGGTAGGACGTGAAATCACTTCACCGGTTGCAGGTAAAATCATTACTCTCGGCAAAAAATCCGGTGAGCAGACCGATCCCCAGACTCCGGTTGCTGTAATCCGTGTGGAAGGCAAGGGCTATCGTGTGAATTTCTCTGTTGACAATAAGCAGGCAAAGACTGTTAAAGTCGGAGATGTTGTTAATGTGGAAAATTACGGATTCCCGTCCGAAGCAAAGGTAAATCTTGTGGCAATCAACCCGGATAAAACGGATCCTCAGAATAAGAAAAATTTAGTATTTGACATCAGCGCAGTAGATGGTATTGAAGTCGGTCAGACGCTTAGCTTATCCGTCGGTGATGCATCCGCATCCTATGACCTGACGGTTCCAAACAGTGCATTGGATAAAGACAAGAAGGGTGATTTCATCCTGATTCTTCAGGAGAAGCAGGTGCCTTTCGGAAAACGTTATATTGCGAAAAAGGTTGAAGTTACAAAGATTTATGCAAAAGATGATACCCGTTCTGCAATTGAGGCGGATGTCGAAGGCTGGAATACCTATGTAATCTCCAATTCCACTCAGCCGATTAAGGCCGGACAGCAGGTAAGACTTTCCACAGAAGTAGCCGACAGTCAGTAAAATACGGGGTGACAGGTTTTCTTTCATGAGTAAGAAACAAAAGAAACAACGCAGAAAACTGAATATTCCGAGACTTGTTATGGTCGGAACCGGATTGATTCTGCTTTTGGCAGTCGGCATTCTTGGGCTGGTTTTGCTTACCTCAAAGAATGATTTGGTCGATCAGAACATTGCTTCCAGATGGTCCGGGGACAAGGATTTCGCGCATAATTCCATCTTTTTTTCCACCAGAGAAGCCGTGGATAACAAGGTGATTGAACATCTCAGAGTCGAAATTAAAAAAGGCTTTACCGGAAAAAGTATAGAAGCATCATTTGAAGATGAGGGCGAGAACAAACAGAATCTTATGGATGCATATGCAGCATTTGGCGTTCTTTCTCTCTCTTCGGAGATTCGCAAGGAAAAAAACTATGATGCAATCGGTGTCGGAGGGGATTTTTTCAAATTTCATCCGGTTCAGTTAGTCAGCGGAAATTATTTTGATGACGATAATATTATGTCAGATTACATTCTGCTTGACGAAGAGGCGGCATGGGAAATGTTCGGTGGTTCCAATGTTACCGGTATGCATGTTCAGTTAAACGGAAAAGATTTGTATATTGCAGGTGTTTATAAAAGAAAACAATCTGAAATAGATAATCTTGCACAGGGAAATACGGAGCCGAAGGTGTTCGTTTCCTATGAAGTGATGAAGGAAGCAAATAAAGATGCAGCCATCACGGTCTATGAGCTTCTCGGTCCGAACCCGATTCCGCATGCGGCTTATAATGTAGTGAAGGATGTTAAGCTGTTTAATTCGGATAACGTGAAATACGTGGAAAATTCTAATCGTTTCTCTTATGCGCATTATTATAAGCTTTTAAAAGAGCGCAAGGGCAGGGAAATGCGTACGGATGACATCGGTTATCCTTATTGGGAGAATGTCGCCAGATATAAGGAAGGCAGACTGATGTATGTGGCTTTCTGGCAGTGGAATATTGCCGGCATTCTGGCATTGATGATTATCGTAAATGTAATCTGGTTTATCGTGGATCATAAGCCTGACAAGAAGACCTTTGAAAAACTCGTGGATTCCGTTCGTGAAAAGCATCGAAAGAAACGTTATGAAGAGCAGAGACAGAAGCTGATAGAGGAAGAATTCGGTCCGGAACCCATTGTAGAGGATGAACCAATTAAGGAAGTAGAACAAATCGGAGAAAACCCTGCAGATACGGAATTTTTACCGAATGAGTCAATGGACGGTAATGGCGAAAACGGAACCGATCCGACCGAGGCAGCTGTAGTGGATGCCACGATGAAGATGATTGCGGAAGGCGAAAACAATGCCGCGAATCCGGGGAATGTGAATAATGCTGTAGAGTCGGAAGAGATTCCGGAGGATTCCGTGGATTTAAGACTGAAAGAGGTTAAGACGGAAGCACCGGAAACAACTGAGACGGATACGACAGAATTGACAGAAAAAACAGAGACAGAAACAACAGA
>CACZRH010000209.1 GCA_902783455.1 uncultured Lachnospiraceae bacterium
ACCATCCAGAATAATGGTTACCTCGATTTCCTTTCCGGTAACAGGCTTTGTCTGATTGCCGGTTTTCAAATAATCCAAAATCGCATTGATGATATCCGGTGTGCTGTAGCTGATTTCGTTTCCGTAGCAAACTGCCATGGCAAAATTATCTGCAGCGCATTCTTCAATCGTATTCACATATCCGGTATTATTTCCCATAATCTGGTAGAAATTCGTTACACGGTCAAGCGTAATTACCTCGGATACATTCTCAGGATCTACCAGACCTACTTCCATATTTTCAATTAAATCCGCACCATCCGTATATTCCGGTACGATTGGAACAACAATTGCATTCCTCTTATTGCCGTCAATAATAAATTCCGCATAAGCATCGTAATCACCGACATTCGGCAGTCTGTAGATGGCTTCCTTGGCATCATCCGCAAAAAACGGCTCCTGGCATGTGGTAAATCCGAAAATCCGGTCCATATTTTCCTTAAACTCCGGATTGTTTACCACGAGTATATGGAACAATTCCTTGCAAACCAGATAATCAAAGGCTTCCGCATCCGATTCATTGGTAAAATCAAAGTATTCCAAAAATGCATCACTGACATAAATGCAGTTGTCTCTTGCATAGCAGATATCATTTCCACACTCCTCAAGCATGGTTGTCTTTGCAAAGAAAAACGGTTTGTCCAAGGGATAACGGTATCCGATATCATCAAATCTTTTCTGAATCCTGTCCATGCAGTCCATAAGCTGATTTACTTCCGGGTCCGTAAATTCCTTGCACTGATCCTGCGCAAATTGTTTCAGCTCGTCCTTGGTGGCACCCTTTTTCTGCATCCGGTATTCGATATTTCTTTCATTCATGTTTTCATAATACATGATACTGGAAGCAATCTGATCCTTTGCTTCTGACTGCTGAAGAAAAGCAAATGAAATCACCTTATCCCCTTTTTCCGAATGTGCCTTATATGTCTGTTTCGAACCGATTGCCCATGTATCATCTCCGGCAGTTTCGGAGCCGGAATTGATGGCATCCAGATCAACAATATTCTTATCATCCAACTGACTTCCCGTATTACAGCCAACAAGAAGAGCCGCTGAGAGCGTTGCCGCCATTGTAATCATGATAATTTTCTTATTATTCTTTCTCATCATTTTCCTCACTACATTTTTCATAATAGATTCCCTTATAAAAAAATATTATATCAATTTTTTTCCAATACTACCATATTTTTTTAAAAAAGAAACACGGCCATAAAGACCGTGTTTCCCTTATATACCTTTATTCTTTGAATCACTTTTTAGTAAAAGCTCTTTTGATTAATTGCTTACATAACCGGTGCTTTTGCTGCCTTCGGTGCCATCTGCAACTGTTCCGTTGCTGCAGCGGCAATCGGTTTGAAGCCACCCCTGACCGCATTGACCACATCGGGTGCTACGGCATTCGGATGCTTTGCAACAAATGCATCAAGTGCTGCTTCCGGTTTTACACCGGTATAGTGCGCAAGCTTTCCGGCGCTCTTTCCGAGCTCAATCACCTGGTTAACGTCCGCATTCGGAGCATTGAGCTTCTCGAAAATCTTATTGAACGTATTGTCCAGACAAATCTCGTTAAACTGCTTTACGGATGCCATGTCAAGCTGGGTAAAATCCTTGTCCTTAAACATCTTATTAACGCCTGCATCAAAAGCTGCCTGGTAGATTTCTCCCGCGCCCTTTTCAAAGCTTCTGTCAAATCCTTCCCGGAATTTTGAATTATCAAGCATGTATTCCTGTGTTTTTACAAGACTGATGGACTCTTCGATTTTTCCCATTCCTTCCAGTTCTTCCAGTCCGCCTGCAAGACCCTGAAGAAAAATCGCATCCTTTAACTTGCTTCCCAGTTCATTCTTATCCGCAAACGGTTTATGGGAAATCGCATAAATCTTATCATACATGCGACCGCGGACATAATCCTGTGCACTAAGGAAGTCCTTTTCACCGGATTTGCTCTTGTATTGATCCATTGAAAAATTTTCGGCAAATTTCTTTGTTTCATTGGCAAGTTCTTCCGGATAAACAATGAGGCGTCCGTTATTTAATTTTACTGTTCTGTTGTCTGCTGCCACTTTTATTACCTCCAAAACCATCTATTTACGTACCGGATCCGCTGATTACCTTGATGCCGGACTCATTTAGATATTCATTCACATCTGCACAAAGTTCGATGACCCGAATTCCGTCCACTTCCTTGATTTCGGCATCTCCGAATGCCAGATCAAAGAAAAATGAAAGCATTTCTTTGTCTTTTCCCTTTTCATCTCTTAAGGAAGGGACCTGAATAACGATACTTTTCAAACCGTTTTCATTTGCCGTTTTAAAAAGCGCATCCATCATTTTGCAGCCTGCATCCATATTTCGAAGGTCAGGGTCAACCCACATCCATTTGATAACGAATTCCTCACCTTCGACTGCAACCAGTGTAACGCCCGCTGCCTCGGGGCCTTTCGGAGGATCCGGTTCCACCGCTCCGATCATAAAGGAGCTGCCTTCCTCCATCAGCGTTCTGAATTCTCTTGGAACAAATTTTTTAAATAAATTTCTGATTTCAACCTGCAAATCATTTAAAACCACGATGTTCATAAAACCCCTCCAACACGCTTTTTATCAGCATTTTTGAATTTGAATCTTTTCAAGGTTTGAATGCATCATACCACCATTTGTCCAACGGATGTCCAACAAAAAAATAGATTTTTTGAAAAAAATAAAATTCCTGCAAACTTGTTTCTATTCTACCACAAGTTTGCAGGAATTAACATTTTGTTTCTTACTTCGTATGTCTGATTATAACGATTCTCATTATTATGAATTAATCTCTCTAAAATTTGCGGCATTAGATTTATATAATTTCTTAAACACCTTGTAATTTTGTTCATATACATCCTTATTCTGCGGATTTGGAAAATACGAATGATTAACCTTGATAAGCCTGCGTGAAAGTTCCAAAACATCCGTACCCTTAATTCCTGCGGCTACGACCAATGCCGTTCCGACTGCGCCAACCTCCTGCGTGTTATTCACTGTCTCAATCGTTCGCCCTGTAATATCCGCCAGCATCTGACAGGTAACCTGCGACAAGGCCCCGCCTCCGACAAAACGAATCGGATCGGATGTTTTCACTTTTGCTTCTTCACTTTCCAACAGCCAGCGCAAATGATAACAAATCCCCTCCAAAACGGCACGAATCATATCCCGTTTTCCGTTCCCGACACGAATATTAAAAAACATTCCACCTGCATTGGAATCTTCGAAC
>CACZRH010000210.1 GCA_902783455.1 uncultured Lachnospiraceae bacterium
CCCTGCAGATTCTTGCATATGTTTTTGACACCTCTTCACATGTCGAAGAATCTTCCTTCTGAAAATCCTTCTCTGACAAATCGCCTTCACATGTTATTTTTTCATGTATTTCACTTGATGAAGAATTCTCCGGAATTTCATCACCGGAGTACACCTCCTTTATTTCCTCCGGTTTTACACGAAGCAAATCTTCTCCGCAATACGGGCAGATAATATCGCTGATTTTATTCCATTTCTTACAGCACGGACAACGCTTTCCCTTCATGATATATTCCCCCTGGCATCGCATTTAACATTCGAAAGATACACTTTAATTCGATCTACGGTCTAATTTGATCGCAGATATTTTGCCGTACGATCCGCATAAAAAGTATAATAATCTTCTTCCGCCTTTTCGGCGCAAGTAAATTCTGTGGAATCAATTACTCTGGCAAATGCCGGATCACAAGGCATTTCCGCCTTCTTTCGAAGAGCAATTCCTCTTTGATTAATCACATTAAAAATCTTTTCGTAATCACCACAGAATTTTTTCTGCTCTTTTACAATACCTTCCTTCTCTCTTGGCTGAGGGCTCCGGCTTACTGTATCCCGAATGGCTACTTCCATGGTAACGCGCCCTGTAGAATCATAAATGACATGCAGGATAATGTTGTCATGAATTCCGTAAATCTGTCTGTAAAGATCCCGGTTCTCTTCCTTCTCGCCGATATAATTGTATCCAAGTGCTGTCAGACTCTCCTTTATGCCTTTCATCAATGCGGAAATATCCGCACCGAGATCACACTGATCCAGAAGCTCCGCGCAAGCATAGCGAATTTCTTCAATGGATTCTTTACTAAACCGGAATTTCTTAGGTTCCACTCCGACTTCCCTGCAGATTCGATGATAGGTAGCAAGCTCTGCACTTAATTTGATATCCAGTTCATCGGCTTCTTTCTCAAGCCTCTTCACCTTTCTTTCAAAAGGCTCAATCATGGTTATTTCAATCCGGTTCAATTCTTCATACATCGAATAATTATCCCGTCCCGTATCATTTGTTATCTCCGAAATACGCCTGCGAAGCTTTCCAACTGCTTCCTTTGAAAGAAATACTGATTCTGCTCTTTTTTCCAATTGATCCAAAAGGAGGTCAATTCGTTCCTTTTCAGAATTCAGGAATTCTTTTGAAATTATTTCTCTTTCTGCTTCTGTTTTAGAATTCCGACCAACAGATTTTTGATTGGCAGATTTACGTGCGGCGGCCATTTTTTTCAGAAATTCTTTCGTTATTTTTTTTCGACAGTCCGTAACAGTCTGATCCGATTCCGACATTAAAATCTCGAAAGCGTCATGGTCAAAATATGCTTCTTGCAGAGCTTCCCGGATGGTCTCGTTATTAGAGACACCTGCGGTTTTTTCCAACTTTTCCATACATTTTTTCACTTTTTTCTGATACGCATTTAATGTTGCAACAACATCCGAAACGGCGTCCTCATCGTTCACCAAAACGGCTTTATGAATAAGCATGTTAAGATCACTGAGATGTCTTTTAAACTTCTCAATTTCTCTTGCCACATCCTGGCACAGTCTTCTTCTTTCTTCTTCCATTTCACGAATTCTTGCTAATTCAGCTTCTGATAATTTCGGTCCACTCATACCATTACCTCCATTTTGACACATGGTGACGGGGTTGTTGTGTCACTTTTTTGAAATCAATAATCCAAATACTTAAGCGGTCGTATTCTTGCAAAATTGAAAATCATATTTTTTACGGCTACCGCGGTCATATAAATCACCGGTACCTTAATCCACCATTTGAGGGTTTTGCAGATTCCGTTTGGCGTTTTTGTCAGGCAATAAACCGTTCCGATAATAAAGGTTGCAATCAGCAGGACAATTAACAAATATGGGATATCGGAATTCGAACCGGATAACGATACCCAGCAAATAACGATTCCGATTGCAAGGACGCCGATCCATGCAAGAATCCCCATACCGCCCCGGCCTCTTGCATACTGAAATAGGAGTAAAACCAGCACCGAATAATACACTTCCATGGTTGCACTAAACAGGTTTTCCGTAGCCGTACAAAAATAACCTCTCTTGCTGCTGTATAAAACACAAATGATGATTGGCAAAGCCCAAAGCGGCAGTAACACCAGTAAATTTGAATTAAGATTTGCATTTCCGCTATTCTCACAGAAACGCTTTATATAAAAGAATCCAACTCCGTAGGAAAAGAAATTCAGTATCATAAACCCTACTTCTCCGGCACTGAGGCGAACTTTCTCACCGGGCAGAAAATCCTGAAGAAAAATTCTCCGTTTTAATAAATCACCAAGTCTTGATCCGTAAATATTGCATAAAAGAAAAATGAAAAATA
>CACZRH010000211.1 GCA_902783455.1 uncultured Lachnospiraceae bacterium
AATTTTACGCATTAAGTCGCCACGGATATTCTTCGCAAACCCGGTAGCTGCCATGGATGCGGTAAAACCGCCCATACCGCCGCAAAATAAGGATGCCAGTGCGATGATTCCTAATGTTCCGCCGACCTGATACAGATACCTCATATCTACGGTCCCGTTTCCGAGGTTATTGACTAAATCTGCCGTAATAAAAGGAATCAGGGATTCAAGTGCCGCCTCGCCGACCATGAATAAAATGGTCAGGATGCTCGGAATCCAGTATTTTCGTATTGATTTGATTATTCTGAACATGGTGTTACTCTTTCTGATGCTGTTTATATTTGGTACGTTTATTCGAGACCGCGATACGATTCATTCATCAAATTACAGCTTCTAAATTTTCTACCTCTCCGCACGCATTGGATTGTGTAAAAAGTCCTCATAAGTCAGACGGATGCCTTCCTCAAGTTCGGTCTTATATTTCCAGCCGAGTCCCTCCGCTTTGGATACATCGAGAAGCTTTCTCGGCGTTCCGTTTGGCTTGGAGGTATCCCAAAGGATTTTTCCTTCGAAGCCGACAACTTTCGCCACAAGCTCGGTCAGCTCTTTAATTGTAATTTCCTTGCCTGTTCCGGCATTGACGGTTTCGTTTCCGGAATAATTGTTCATTAAAAATACGCATAAATTCGCAAGGTCATCGACATACATGAATTCACGAAGCGGACTTCCGTCCCCCCAGCAGGTAACTTCCAAAAGCCCTGCTTCCTTTGCTTCATGGAATCTTCTGATTAATGCGGGAAGCACATGGGAGTGTTCCGGATGATAATTATCGTTCGGTCCGTAAAGATTTGTCGGCATCACCGAAATATAATCCGTACCGTACTGTCTGTTTAAATATTCGCAATACCGAAGGCCTGATATTTTTGCCAGGGCGTAGCCCTCATTGGTCTTTTCAAGGGAAGAGGTTAAAAGGCAGTCCTCTTTCATCGGCTGCGGTGCCATTCTGGGATAGATACAGGAAGAACCCAGGAATTCCAGCTTCTTACATCCGTTCTGCCACGCCGCATGAATGACGTTTAATTCCATCATCATGTTTTCATATAAAAAGTCCGCAATCATTTTTTCATTGGCAACAATTCCGCCGACTTTTCCGGCCGGATGAAAAACATATTCCGGTTTTTCTTCCGCAAAAAAAGCCTCCACATCAGCCTGGCGGGTTAAATCCAGTTCCGCGTGCGTTCTTTTCACGATATTGGTATAACCCTGTCTTTCGAGCTCGCGGACAATTGCGGATCCCACCATGCCACGGTGGCCGGCTACGTATATTTTTGCATTTTTTTCCATCATGATTTTCTGTCCTTGTCTTTCTCCAATGTATTCTAAATTCTTTTTTATGCTTTATTCTGCGTGATTTATTATTTACCGGCTTACCGCTTCTCCCAGTCGCCCCACTTGGTCGGCTGATCCTTGTGGGTAAATTTCGAAAGCTTAGCGGCATATTCATTAATCACACCCTGATAATAGGCAACCGTCTTTTCCTTCAGCTTCCCGCTCTTTGAAAGCTCGTCAAAGCGCTTTAGGAATTCCTTATAATTATCCTGTGCCGCATCCTTGTAATTATTGGACATATTATTGTCCACCTTCGCAAGGATTGCATCCAGCTCTTTTTCTTCTTTGCTTAAAAACAGTCTCATCTAAGTATTCCCTCTTTAAGGACAAATTGCTGCGGTGCCTTTATACTATTGCTTGTTTTCATTCATTTCACTGCCCGGGAATCAGCTTCATTGCTTCTTCCGGCGGAACCGGTCTGCCCCAGATAAATCCCTGAATGTAATCACAGCCGATTTCCTTTAAGGTATTCAGCTGGTCTTCGCTTTCCACACCTTCGGAAATGACTTCGAGCCCCAGAACATGTCCGATGGAAATAATGGATGCCACGTATTTTTTATTGGATTCTCCGGTATTCATCGCATCGATGAAGGATTTATCGATTTTTAAAAGGTTTGCAGGGAAATTATTAAGATAACTTAACGACGAATATCCCGTACCGAAATCATCAATCGCAACCATGATGCCGATTTTTCTGACTTCCTCAATACGGTCAAGCGCCCGCTCCACGGAATCAATCATGATGGATTCCGTAATTTCTATTTCCAGATGCTTTGCAGCAATTTCATACGACCGAAGAATTCCCTGTACTTCCTCGATAAAGCTGTTTTTCAAAAGATGCTTCACGGAAATGTTGATACTCAGGGTAAAATCAGGCTCGGCATTTTTCCCGGCTTCCTCCAGAAATTTCGCAGCTTTTCGAAATACCGCCATATCGATTTGATCCACCAGTCCGGTTTTCTCGGCAACCGGAATAAATTCCGCCGGAGAAATAAAATTCCCGTCCGCATCCTTCATCCGCGCCAGGGCCTCAAAACCACGCAGCTTATGGTTCATGTCATACTGCGGCTGAAGATGGAAAAATACGGTATCCTTTTCAAGCGCTTCACGGATTTTACGTTCGATTTCAAGTGTTCTTTCCGTCTGGATCAGTTCTCCCGAATAACGGACCGGTTCATTTATGATATCGCGGCGTTTTGCATCATGAAGTGCCACGCTCGCACAGGAAACCACGCTGTCGAGTTCATCCGCATCCGCCGGAAATTCGGCATATCCGAAACATGCATTGACATAGTAATCACAGTCTTCAATCGTAATTTTTCGTTCCAGTTCCTCACGGAAACGATTGATGGTATTAATAACATCCTCTTCGGAGTTGTATTCCTGAATGCTGAAACCGAATTCGTCACCATTGATATGTGCCACCAGATTAAACGTACCGGTATTTCCGTTATCCGCCAGATTCTTCCATCGGTTTGCAATCTCAATCAGAATTTTATTTCCGGTTTCATATCCCATAGTATCGTTGATACTTTTAAAATTTTTGATATCGGCTGCAACGTAAACAAATTTCTCACGGTTTTTTATTAACCCGCCGAAATATTCTCTTCCTGCAAAACGGTTCGGCAGTCCCGTAAGCCGGTCCTTTACTGCCTGTTCCAGGACCGTTTTCTGGAAACGGTCCACTCTTTTATGATTGATTTCGATAATAATAATTGCAATAACTGTCAATGCATTCGTAAAAACGCCGGGAATCGCATTGTAATTATGGAACACAAAAATCTGAATCATCATCACCGGAGCCTGTCCGATTAAAACAATCAGACCGGTGATAAATCCAACCTTCCGATAAACAACAACCAAAAGAATCACGCAAAGATTCGCAAGCGATGAGAAAATCCCCGCCGCGGATCTTAATGAAAAAGGATACCCCAAAAACATGATTTCACCACCCATACGGGTAACGCGGGAAAGTGTTACCGATGCAAGGATATAAAGCAAAATCAGCAAAACAAAGCCGCTCTTCGGAACCGCGCGCCTTACGGTGGTGATTTTTAAGAGGGTATTCTCAACCGTTCTTTTATTCGTGGATGTTTGTTTATTTGGACTCAACCGGGAAACTCCTTGTGTTGATTTTTGGGCATAATAATACATACAACATTATATCATAAAATCCCGCTTTTTTTCAAAGAAAAAAGGGTGAAAAATCATTCCTTTCGGAAAGATTTTTCACCCTATGGATCGGATTATTCTTTTTGTTGATTTGGATTATTTATTTCCCTGCTGATTCGGATTGTTCAATGCCATATCCCAAAGGGAAAGCATCGGATTCGTGTAAAGAACATTCTGCGTATTTCCCGGTGAAGATACGGTACTTACCGGATTAAAAATCCCGGTCTGTGCCGAAACCATCATCATTCCGAACATCGGAGCCGATATAAAAGCTGCTCCCGGCCCGAATCCGGCGCCGAATACCAAACCGGTCCGATTCAGGAAATCTCTGGAATTTTCGGTGCGCTGCCTCATATACTGTAACCACATTTCCTCATTATTCTCCATGGCATTCCCTCCTCTCATTTTGACACATGGTGACGGGGTTTTTGTGTCATTTTTTCCCCGTAGTTTGTCTCACAAAAATGACACTGGGTGACGGGGTTATTGTGTCATTTTTCCCGTCTCTCTACTCACATTATAAGTGATAAAACTCCCCGTATAAATGTCATAAATTGCAAAAAAATGCCCTGTTTTTATAGAAAATGTATAATTCGGCGTGCGCATAAAATAACTCCCGAAAGCATTGCCTTCGGGAGTCTGAATATTCTCTCTGGAAATTCGATTAACGTTTGGAGAACTGAGGTGCACGACGTGCAGCTTTGAGACCGTATTTCTTTCTTTCTTTCATACGAGGGTCTCTGGTTAAATAACCTGCCTTCTTAAGAATCGGTCTGAACTCTTCATCTGCTTTGCAAAGAGCTCTTGCAATACCATGACGGATTGCACCTGCCTGACCTGTGGTTCCGCCACCCTTTACGGTAACGTTGATGTCATACTTATCAACACCGTCAATTGCTACGAGGGGCTGACGTACAACAACCTTTAAAGTCTCAAGTCCGAAATAATCATCAAGTCCTCTTTTATTTACTGTAATGGTTCCTTTACCGGGTTTTACATAAACTCTGGCAATGGATGATTTTCTTCTTCCTGTTCCGTAGAACACATTTCCTGCTTTCTTAGCCATTTTGTTCTTTCCTCCTTATCGACCCTTAAAAGTTCAGTTCTTCAGGCTTCTGAGCAGCATGCTTGTGCTCCGGTCCTGCATAAACAAACAACTTCTTGTACATCTGACTTCCTAAAGGTCCTTTGGGAAGCATTCCTTTTACTGCATGCTCGATTACTTCTTCGGGATGCTTTGCAAGTTTTTCTTTTAATGTAATCTGCTTGTCACCGCCTACATAATCGGAATGGGAGAAATATGTCTTCTGCTCCATCTTCTTTCCGGTTACTTTAATCTTCTCAGCATTGATTACGATTACATAATCACCGGTATCCTCATGAGGGGTAAATTCAGGTTTATTCTTTCCTCTTAAAACTTTTGCAACTTCGGATGCAAGGCGACCTAAGGTCTTTCCGTCTGCATCTACCACATACCATTTTCTTTCAATGGTAGCAGGATTTGCCATATAAGATTTCATTGTTCCAACCTCCAAAAATCATCTTGGTTACTTCAGTATCGGTTCGCAGGTTTATTGAAAAATCCCTGCCGTTCGGTTTTCAAAAACGCGGATGTCCGGGCCGCCTCTTCGATTCACCATTTTCGCTCTTTCTCATTCTCCATCCAATGATACTTAAGCCTTTGGCGACTTTCATCAGGGCTAGTGATGCATAAAGCCGCATCAAATAGTATATTACACCTTTTCATCAGTGTCAATAAAAAATAAGAGGAATCTAAAACGAAAAATGAAAGGAATCACCGCCAAATACTCATGATGCTTTGCTGTAATTCTCGAATTCATCTAACGGAAGGGGTTTTGCAAAATAATAGCCCTGGAACATTCTGCATCCCATGTCACGAAGCATTTCATACTGATTCTTCGTCTCCACGCCTTCCGTTAAGGATTCAATGCCGAGATTTTCGGAAAGGGTGACAATATTTTTAAGAATGGTTTTGGATTTGACATCATCCGTTGACTTCGTCAGGAACGCCATATCGATTTTGATAATGTCTACCGGCATGTCTTTAAGCATGTTCAGCGAGGAATAGCCGCTTCCGAAGTCGTCCATTTCCACTAAGAAACCGGCATTTCGCAGCTCGTTAATAATCTGAATACGCTTCTCAATCTCCGTCATCATAACCGTTTCGGTGATTTCCACACGCAGCTGCCCCGGATTGATTTTATATTCTTCGGCAATTTTTTTAATCTCCGCCGCAACATCCATGAAGAAGAAATCCTTCGGGGAAATATTGATGGATAAAAACCAGTCCTTTTGGTTTTCCTTCCAACCCGAGAGAATCTCGCAGGCCGAACGCCACATATATTTATCGACATCGGCTATCATACCGTTTTTCTCAAAAATCGGAATGAATTTTGCCGGCGGCATATATCCGAACTCCGGATGAATCCAGCGTACCAGCGCTTCTGCACCAAGAATTCTGCCATCCGGTCCCACAATCGGCTGAAGATAGGGACAAATCTGCTTTTCTTCCAAAGCCTTCGGAAGCTCGTTGGTAATTCGCTGTGCCCACAAAACATCTTCCCGCATTTTATCATCATAATATGCAATGTGCGTCTGATAATCGCCCTTGATTGTGGAAAGTGCCATCCTCGCACGGTCAAACATTACCGCTATCTCAAGATTACGGTCTTTTACTTCATAAACGCCGATATGAACCGTAATCTGCGTTTCGCGATTGCCTTCCGAAACAACAAAATGAGAAAGAAGATCTTCCAAATGCTTCGGATTAAATCTCGATTTCGGAACACAAATTCCAAACGTATCGCCGATTAAGCGGCCATATAACGTAAATTCCGAGGATTCACTTTCAATTCGTTTTGCAATCCGGCAAAGCACCAGATCGCCGAACTCATTTCCGAATACGTCATTGACCAGTTTAAAATCGTTGACGTCAAAATAGCAGATCATATACTGTTCATCCGGATGAGCATCGATTTTTTCCCGGATTCTCTCAAACAGGTAATCCTTTGTATAAATTCCGGTCAGATGGTCATGCGTTGCATTGTACTTTTCAACCAGATACTTTTTCTTTTCTTCCGTTTGGTCACGAAAACTTAAAAAATACCCTTCCAGCTGGTCTTTCCGGTCACTTAGGATGCGTTTTTCAATAACATAATAGCGAATATCCGCTCCTTCCCCGACGGACCTTTCAATCTTCCATTCGCCGGTTTCACTCTGCGGCTCCCCGCCCTGGAAGAAGGCTTTCATTTTTCCCTCTACCTGCTCATAATTTCTTGCTTCGATTTCAAGTAATCTGCGTCCCGGGTCATTTGCCCATACGCATTTTTTGTTTCCGTCAAAGAAGAACAACGATTCCCCCATACCGGAAACGTAATCCGAAAGCATCCGGTCAAGCAGCCGCATTGGACGGTAATAAATGGAAAAATAAAAGATAAACATTCCGACTACCACGAAGCCGACAACGGAAATATCCATCGGTGTTCTTGAGAAAATATAGAAGGATTCGGAAATACCGCCTAAGATAATTGCAATCAGGATAATGGTATAGCGTTCCCTGTAGATTCTCGGCGAACGAACCGCTTTCACGATAAACAATATAATGATTGCGAGGAAAATACCATAGTCCAGAAAACGGTGGAATGTCTGACCCAGATACGGAACAAGGCGATAATATACGGTTTTGTCCACGATAATCGGCTCAATTGAAAATGAAAAATGCAGAAACGGATTTAAAATGTATTGCAATAAATCCAGACCGAAAAAACTGTTAATCAGGATCTCTACTGCTTTATACGGCCATGTCATATTACAGTATTTAAACGTAAACCGGATTAATGCAAACATCATCACATCCATTCCGAGGAAATAAATGTAATAACCGATCCATGCAAACAGTTCATTGGAATAAAGGATTAAAAGAAGATTTCCTAAAACAGGCAAAGTAAAGGAAGCCATCAGGAATGCGACGGCAGGCCCGATCGATCTGCGGGAACGCTGCGCTATTATGCTGCATACCCCCATGGCAAGAATAGCTATGATAAAAATTACGGAAAATGCCGTTCTCATCTGATTAAATTACTTCCGATTCTTTCCAATCCATGAGCACATTTCCATAGAAACCCCTATACAGATATTTTACCAAGATTTTATGCGAAAGGAAAGTAAAAAATCACTCCCCTTGAGCTTTCTTCTTTTTACTCCAGATTAATCCGTTCACTCTGGGATCCCTTTTGCCGTCTACGATAATGCAGGCCGCATACACAATTGTCAGCGCACCCGCAAGGCCGTACGCCCAGGGCCAGGACATCTGGAAACCGATTTTTGCATTTAAGATATAGCTTGTAACCACAAACATATAGAACATGCCGGGAATAAGCGCTATCAGATACGGCATCTTATTGCGGATCATATATACCGCAGCCATGGAAAATGTAAATACCGCCATGGTCTCATTGCCCCATGCAAAATATCGCCAAAGGATGTTAAATCCGCTGGTATTTGCCTTTGCGAAAAATAATATTCCGCCAACCAGAATAAACAA
>CACZRH010000212.1 GCA_902783455.1 uncultured Lachnospiraceae bacterium
AACAGATCCGGCTTGGGAATGTCTGTTACATATTCTGCCCGGATTCCGAGATGTTCAATCATCAGTTTTAAATTCGCTTTGGATATTTCGGCTTTGCCGCCGTAGATAAACGGAGCATCGATCCCCTGTTTTTTTAAATACAGCTGAAGGGCAAATCCGCTTGCTAAGGCATCCGCATCCGGATTGTCATGACACTGGATCACAATGTTTCGATAGTTCGTGAGTTGTTTTAATGAGAAAGCCATGGTAACCTCCGATCGGCATGAGGATTTCTTTTTTACCCCATACATAATCAAATATAGCAAGAAATCGAGCAAAACGCAATGAAAACAGGGTGCCCGTTTTGCTTGAAGAATGATGAATTCTGCGGTAAAATATATATGCTCGGGTATTTTTGTCAAAGCATAAAAAGATGAAAAATACGTGAAAGAAACGCGACTGGAGGGTTAGGTTATGAAACGAATCGGAATGCTTACAAGTGGCGGTGACTGCCAGGCTTTAAATGCTGCAATGCGCGGCGTGGTAAAAACGATGGCTGCCAGCGAGGAAGAAGTTGAAATTTACGGATTTTTAGACGGATACAGAGGATTAATTTACGGCAATTACAGGATGCTTACCGGCAAGGATTTTTCCGGTATTCTTACAAAAGGCGGTACAATCCTGGGTACCAGCAGAACACCGTTTAAGACCATTAAGGATCCGGACGAGAACGGTCTTGATAAAGTGGAAGCGATGAAGCATAACTATTACAAGCTGAATCTGGACTGTCTTGTGATTCTCGGTGGAAACGGAACTCATAAAACCGCGAATCTTTTAAGGGAGGAAGGCTTAAACATCGTTACCCTTCCGAAGACGATAGATAATGATTTGTACGGAACCGACATGACCTTCGGATTCCAGAGTGCGGTGGATATCGCCACCAACTGCATTGACTGCATCCATACAACAGCAGCTTCCCACGGAAGAGTTTTCATCGTGGAAGTTATGGGACATAAGGTGGGTTGGCTTACCTTAAATGCAGGTATGGCAAGCGGTGCGGACATCATTCTGATTCCGGAAATCCCGTATGATCTCGATGAAATCATAGCGGCTATTGAGAAGAGAAAGAAGAACAGCCATTTTACCATTATTGCCGTTGCGGAAGGTGCGATTTCCGTGGAAGACGCAAAGCTTTCCAAGAAGGAATATGCGAAGAAGTTAAAGGACAGCCCTTATCCGAGTGTTTCCTACGAGCTTGCGGCCAAGATTCAGGAAAGAACCGGCCAGGAAGTCCGCGTAACGGTTCCCGGACATACACAAAGAGGCGGAAGCCCCTGCCCGTATGACCGTGTATTTGCATCCAGACTCGGCTCCGAAGCAGCGAATCTGATTCTTCAAGGCGAATACGGATTCATGGTAGGATATAAGGACCGCGAAATTGTGAAGGTTCCGCTTGAAGATGTTGCCGGCAAATTAAAGAGCGTTTCTCCGGATGCCAGAATCGTTAAGGAAGCAAAAATGTTAGGCATCTGCTTCGGTGACGGAAAAGCAAAGGCAGAGGATTCCGATAGGGAAAAGGATAAGAAATCCGGCAAGGAGAAATCCGATAAAGATAAGTCCGATAAGGAGAAATCTTCCAAAGATAAGTCCGACAAAGACAAAAAAGAAAAAAATAAAAAAGGCTGATTTAAGTTTGCCGGAAGGTTATCAACATGTCTTACATGGCACTCTATCGCAAGTTCCGTCCCACGGTTTTTTCAGAGGTAAAGGGGCAGGATGCGATTGTAACTACATTAAAAAATCAGATTAAATCCGGACGAATCGGACATGCTTACCTGTTTTGCGGAACCCGCGGAACGGGCAAGACTACTGTGGCCAAAATTCTCGCCAGGGCGGTAAACTGCGAGAATCCGCAGGATGGTGAGCCGTGCGGGGAATGTCCGGTTTGTAAGGGAATTGCTTCGGGAAGTCTTATGAATGTCATCGAAATCGATGCGGCTTCCAACAGCAATGTGGACAATGTCCGCCAGATTGTGGACGAGGTATCCTATTGTCCCACCATGGGCAAATACAAAGTCTATATTCTCGATGAAGTGCATATGCTTACGACACAGGCATTTAATGCATTATTAAAGACACTCGAGGAACCGCCTTCTTATGTGATTTTTATTTTAGCGACCACGGAATCGCACAAAATTCCCATCACCATTCATTCCAGATGTCAGCGGTATGATTTTAAAAGAATCAGTCTGGAAACCATTGCGGACCGGCTTCGGGAACTGACAGCGAAAGAAGGGGCTTCGGTGGAGGATGATGCGCTTAACTTTATCGCAAAGGAAGCGGATGGTTCGATGCGTGATGCGTTAAGCCTTTTGGATCAGTGTCTGGCTTTTCATTACGGAGAAACGCTGACTTATGAGAAAGCACTTGATGTTTTGGGAGCGGTGGATGACGGTGTTCTGACCGAGATGTTAAAATGCATTGTGGCGGGAGATACGGCGCATGCGCTTGACTTAGTGGATGAAGTATCCGTTCAGGGCAGGGATTTTAACCAGTTTACCGGAGATTTTATGTGGTATTTAAGAAATATCATGCTGGTGAAATCTTCGGATATCTCCGCTCAAACATTGGAAATTTCGGAAGAATCCCTGGGCAGATTAAAAGAAATTGCCAAAGCGGTGGAATTGCCTACGGTGATGTGGTATATCGGGGAACTATCCAAACTCAGTGCGGATATGAAATATTCGGACCAGAAAAGGATTCTTCTGGAAATTGCGATTATAAAAATGTGTAAGCCGCAGATTCAGACAAACACGGATTCCTTAAGAGAGAGAATACGTATTCTGGAGAAAAAATCCGAAGGCGTGCAGTTTGTTCCGATGTCAAATGCAGGGCCGACTGCGGCGGGGCCGGTGATAAAGCCTAGACCGGTCAGGGAAAAAGCGCTTCCCGAGGATGTGAAAAAAGTGCTGGAGTCCTGGGAGGCAATCTGTGAAACGCTGGAGCCGTCTGTCAGAAGTTTTTTGTCTCAGTGTAAAATGTCCATCAGCGACGATGATGTTTTACTGATTGTTCCGACCGAGACGCTGGCGGAGCTGTATTTGAAAAAAGAAGGCATGATGGACAGCCTGCGAAGCGCAATATCGGAGCAGGTTGGAAAGGAAGTGCCGATTGAACTAAAGGGCGTTGAAAAGGCGGAGGATTTTACCGATCATTATGTGGATGTGGTCAATATGTTCGGAAAACAGCTTGTCATAAAAGACGATACGATGTAATTAAATTTATAAACAGTTGTAAGGAGGACACCATGGGAAGACGTGGAGGCGGATTTCCCGGAGGAGGAATGCCGGGAAACATGAATAATCTGATGAAGCAGGCGCAGAGAATGCAGCGTCAGATGGAAGAAAAACAAAAAGAAATGGAAAATCGCGAGTTTGAAGCAACTTCAGGCGGCGGTGCGGTGAAGCTTGTCATTACAGGTTCCAGAGAAGTGAAAAAACTGGAAATCGCTCCTGAAGCGGTTGATCCGGACGATGTGGAAACCCTGCAGGATTTACTCATAGCAGCCATGAACGAGGCACTTCGTATGGTAGAGGATGCCAACGGGGAAGCGATGGATGATATTTCGGGTGGCCTGGATCTTGGAGGATTAAAGTTCTAGAATGAGTTCCGGGGAAATGTATTCCGGTTATATCGGAAAACTAATTGAAGAATTGGAGAAGCTTCCGGGGATTGGAAACAAATCCGCGGAGCGTCTCGCATTTCATATTATCGGACTACCGGCGGAGAGGGTGAATAAATTATCAACCGCTCTTACGGAGGCGAAAGAACATATTCGTTACTGCAGCTGCTGCTGTACGTTAACGGATCGTGAAATCTGCAGTGTCTGCGCCGATGAAAGCAGGGACCATCAGACCATTATGGTGGTGGAGAATTCCAGAGACCTTGCGGCATATGAAAAAACCGGCAAATACAAGGGCGTTTATCATGTGCTTCACGGTGCTATTTCCCCGATGCTCGGAATCGGTCCGCAGGATATCATGCTGAAGGAACTGATTCTTCGTCTTAAGGGGGATGTGAAAGAGGTTATCATCGCAACAAATTCCAGTCTGGAGGGCGAAGCAACCGCCATGTATATCGGGAAACTGGTGAAACCGAGCGGAATTAAGGTGACCAGAATCGCAAGCGGTGTTCCGGTCGGCGGAGATTTGGAATATATCGATGAGATGACGCTGCTTCGGGCACTGGACGGCAGAATAGAGATGTAAAAGCCAATGAAAAAATGAAAAAGAATAAATAAAACAAAAATGACGGGGGAACGGGAATGAGCGTTACAATCAAAAAATTCGGCACTACGAAAGACGGACATAAAATATCCCTTTATACGATTCAGAACAGTCGGGGTACCGAGGCGGATTTGACGGATTTCGGGGCTATTCTTACGGCATTTCGAATGAAGGATAAGAATAATGAGATCAAGGATCTGGTGCTCGGTTTTGATGAAGCAAAGCCGTATTTAAAGGATGGAAATCAGTTCGGAGCCATCGTCGGACCGATTGCAAACCGGACCGCAAAAGCAAAATTTATTCTGAACGGAAAAGAATACAGACTGAAAGAAAACGACGGGGAAAATAATCTTCATACCAGTCTGAAAAAAGGTTTTACAAAGAGCCTTTTCAAGGCGGAAGCCGGAAAGCAGTCAGTGACCTTTTCCTTAAAGAAAAAAGACATGGCAATGGGACATCCCGGAAATCTCGATGTAAAAGTGAAGTATACGCTTACGGACTCGGATGAACTTAAGATTTCCTATCATATCAAAACAGATTGCGAAACGTATATTAATGCAACCAATCACAGCTATTTTAATTTAAACGGTCATGACAGCGGAAGCGTTTTTCATGAGAAAGTGACCATTTTGGCGGATGCCTATACGCCGATCGCTAAGGGCGGCATTCCGACAGGAGAAATTGTATCCGTCGAAGGAACTCCGATGGATTTTACCAAAGAGAAAGAGGTCTGCAGGGATTTTACATATAATTTCAAGCAGATTGAGCTGGCGAACGGATATGATCATAATTTTGTATTGAATCATTATGACGGAAACATCAGAAAAGTGGCAAGCGTGAAGGATGATTTATCCGGGATCCGGATGGACGTGTTAACGGATCTGCCCGGTGTCCAGTTCTATACGGGAAACTGGATCAGCGTTAAGAAGGCAAAGGGTGGTGTTTCTTATGGACCGAGACAGGGCCTGTGCCTGGAAACCCAGTTCTTCCCCAACAGCGTGAATGAGGAAAAATTTGTAAAGCCGTTATTCGGACCGGAAAAACCGTTTGATTCCGTTACCGTTTACGCATTCCGGGTGGAATAGATTTTATAATAATCCGGGAACTGTTTTCCGGATAAAGCAGGAGATCGGAAACTGCAGTTTATGAAAAAGTTGAAAAATGAGAAGAAACCTCTGAAGTTCGGCGCTCAGAAGAATGTAAAGCCGTTAAACCGTTTTACGCCGAAGCAGAGTCCTCATAAGGAAAAGGTGAATAAGACGGAGGAATTATGGGAAAAAATTCTCCGTCACCGTACGGAAATTCTGATTCGAATCGGAGTTGTACTTGTCGTACTTCTTCTGGCAACAGGGTTCTTCTATTTCAGTTACATCAATAAAGAATATACGCAGATTAATGTGGTAAAAAGCTACGATTCCGTCGTAACCATGGGATCCGATGTAATGCGATTCGGGAACTGTATTTTAGTATACAGCAATGACGGTATGAAGTGTGTCAATGAAAAGGGTGAAGTTGTCTGGAACGAAACCTTCCAGATGCAGAATCCGATGATTGACATCAGCGGAGACGTTGTCGGTATTGCCGATTATAACGGCAGCATGATTTATATGATGAATAAGAGCGGAAAGCTCGGGACCATCAATACCGGTATGCCGATTCGCAAATTCTGTGTTTCCGAAAAAGGTCTTGCGATTGCAATCCTTGACGATTCCGACATTACGCCGATTCACATTTATGATACATCCGGAAATACCGTGGCATATTTTTCCACCAGTATGCGAAATTCCGGTTATCCGATTGATCTTGCAATTACCGAGAGCGGTTACGTGGTTGCAGTATCCTATCTGTATGTGGATAATGCTTCCTATAAAACGGATGTAGCCTTCTACAATTTCGGTGAAGTCGGACAGAACCAGACGGATAATCTGGTCAGCGGATATACCTACAGCAACGCGATTGTTCCGGAAGTCCGTTTTATTGATAATGCGAATGCGGTGGCGGTAGCCGATAACCGGCTGATGTTTTATTCGGGAGACCAGAAACCCGTAAGTTCCGGAGAGGTTCTGGTAGAAGACGAAATTGCCGCAGTTTACTACGGAGAACAGTATGTTGCACTGGTATTCAATAACTCGGGAGACGGGGACCGCTATCGGGTGAATGTCTATGACAGAAACGGAAAGATTAAGGATTCGATTTCCTTTAATATCGCATACGAAGACATTCTGCTTACAGGAAATCATATTGTAATTTACAGTTCCGATGAATGTCTTGTACATGTCATCGGCGGGATCGACAAATATAAAGGGCCCTTGGACGGCGGAGTTTTGGCAATTCTGCCGACCGGTGTCAATTACCGTTATGTTCTGGTTACCCATGAAAGCATTCAGGTTGTGGAACTGAAATAATAAGCATTCA
>CACZRH010000213.1 GCA_902783455.1 uncultured Lachnospiraceae bacterium
CGATTTTTTCCCACGGGGTTAACAAGTCACTTAAGCTGATGATACAAAAATCATGATTCAACGGTGCACCAAGCAGTGCTGCACCGCTTGTAGCCGCAGTAATTCCGGGAATTACTTCCACCGGTATTTCGGGATATTCCTCTCCGATTTCGTAGAGAAGGGAAGCCATTCCGTAAACTCCGGCATCACCGCTGCAAACCATGGAAACCGTTTTTCCGGATTGTGCTTCTTCAAAAGCCAGTACGCATCTCTCCTTTTCCTGCCGCATCGGCGTGGAAAGAAGCTTTTTTGTTTTTAAATAGTCCGGAAGCAGATCCAGATATACCGGATATCCGACAATCACATCACTTTGCTCTAAAACGGAAAGCGCATTTTTTGTTATACTTCCCTCTTCGCCAGGACCGATTCCAACAGCATAAATGATGCCTTTCTCATTCGAGTTCGAAATTCTGAATGATTTAGACACTTCCTCTTTCTGCAATAAATTATTGCCGTTTGAATCCTTTGACGAATTCTTCAAAGCATCTTCGCTTGCATTTGCAAAACATAATTTTACACTTCTTTTCGCAACCGCTATTGTCATTCCGTCATTTGCAGTTTTTTCTAAAATCAGCTCCGCGCCGTCTCCTGCCGCTGCTACAGCCGAGCGCTCACAGACGTTATCTACTCCGACCGTGTCTTTTACAAATTCCGAGGCATGAAAATCTCCGTCCAGCGATTCTAAGGTATTTGCATCATACATGATAAAAGGAATTTTATACCTCTTGGAAAACTGATGGATTCCTTCTTCTTTTTTCTTTAAATCAATCGATGCAATGGCACAGATTAATTTTTCATCCAAATGATTTTCCTTGAAAGTTTTCAGAGTGAATTTTTCGATTTTTTCAAAAGAGGTTCCTCTTTTGCATCCGATTCCGACAACGTATCTTTTGGGCCGAAGGACTATCGATCCGTTCGTTCTCGAAGGATCCGAGGAAATCAGAATATCCGCATCGCGATTTTCTTCATACGGCAGAACGACAAGCTGTTCCGGAACTTTTCCCGAAACTGCATAATCTCCCTCCACACATACGGTTATTTCCCCGCCGCTAAGAATCTTGGCGGAAACCATGGCGATTCCCTCACGTTTTTCAATTAAAAGATCATTATCGGCAGCAAATAAATCCACCGCAAATTTTTTATGAAGGTCCGTTGCCGTTGTAATTACTGCCTGCAAATCCATCTGCTTTGCAATCACTCCTGCAAGCCGGTTTGCGCCGCCCAAATGTCCGGCCAGAATCGGAATAACCACATTCGACACCTCGTCCATCACAAGCACCGGAACATCCTGAAACTTATCCTTTACGCAGGGTGCAATTGCACGGACGGCAATTCCGCATGCACCGATAAACAAAAGTGCATCGTAATGCTTAAATGCGTCTTCCGCAAAATCCTTCAGCGACTCATTCGTAAAGGTCACATGAGGCGGCAGATAATCGACATTTTTGCATGCCGTAAAAAGCTTACAATGAATATCTTCCGCAGGTGCCACCCTGTTTCTGTAATATAATACTTCCGAAAGTTTTTCGCGAAGCTGTACGGAAAGTTCGATTCCGTTTTTTGTAAAACTGATTACCTTTATTCTCATATTAACCCCTGCCTGTATCAGGCTCCGTTCAAACGTTGATTACTGTTATTGCTGATTCTGTTATAAACTGATTTTCTTATTAACTGATTCCTTTATTTACTTATTCTTCATCCCGGGATTTTCTGTACTCCGTAGAAAAATCGGCTGCATACAGTCTGCTTTTCTCGTAATTGCCCTGCGCGATACTGTCTCCGACTAAAATTACCGCTATCTTTGAAATGCCGTGTTCTAAGGCAGTTTCATGAATGGTTCCGACCGTACAGAGATATTTTTCCTCTTCCGGCCAGGTTGCCTTATAAACTATCGCTGCAGGAGTATCCGGATGATAGCCGCCGGTTAAAAGCTTTTGCTGCAATTTTTCCGTCATTCCGGCAGATAAATAAATTGCCATCGAAGCCTTATGACTGCTTAGCGACTCAATGGATTCCGCTTCCGGAACCGCTGTTTTTCCTTCCATACGCGTGATAATCAGAGTCTGCGAAATACCGGGAAGTGTGTATTCAAGATTCAATGAGGAAGCAGCCCCAAAGCATGCACTCACCCCCGGAACACTCTCATAATGAATTCCCAGTTTCGAAAGCACATCCATCTGTTCCCTTACAGCCCCGTAAAGGCTGGGCTCTCCGGTATGCAACCGAACTACCATCTGCCCTTTTTCTTCCGCATTTTTCATGCGCTCAATGATTTCTTCCAGCGTCAGATACGCACTGTTTACTGTCTCGCAGTTCTCTTTCGCATATTTTAACAAAGCCGGATTTACAAGCGATCCCGCATAGATAATCAAATCCGCTTTTTCGATTAAGTTTTTCCCGCGCACCGTAATCAGATCTTCGGCGCCCGGTCCCGCTCCGATAAAATATACCATTTTCTATAACTCCTTTTTTAGCACATCTCCATATCAATAATACTCTGAAAGATCTCCGTTTGCTATCCCTTCACTCCGGGCCAGTTCCCCGAGTTCCTTGGAAAATACGATACAATCTGTTTCGATTTCTCCCAGCGTACGACGGTTTAAAATTGTGCAGATTCTTCCGGCAATTTCCTGCATGACTTCTATTTTTTTCGTCTCATCCGTAAGCTTTTTTACCGCATCTTCCGTCGTAACACATTCTAAAATTTCCCGAACGGTATCAGCGTCCACACCTTTTTGAATGGATACAGCGGCTAAAATTTCCATTCTGCAGTCTGCTTCTTTGGAATGCGTGTTCATGATTCCGCCCGCAACTTTAATCAGTTTTCCGATATGACCGACATAAAGAACTTTTTTAAAGCCGAGTTCCTTCGCCATATCCATCGTAAGACCAATAAAGTTACTGCATTTTACAGCCTTATCCAAATCGTAACCGTAATGTTCCCTCATAAAATCCATTCCGTAATTTCCCGGTGAAACGACAACGGTTTCATACCCGGATACTCTTCGCTGATTTAATTCCAGCCGGATTGTGTCAAGTATCGCCTGCGTGCTCATCGGCTCGACAATTCCGCTGGTGCCGATGATGGAAATACCGCCTTCGATTCCGAGCTTTGGATTAAAGGTCTTCTTTGCGATTTCTTCGCCTCCCGGAACGGATATTTCGACTATCAGATTTCCCTCGTAGTCAAAGGCATCGCAGACTTCCGAAATTTCTTTTGCAATCATCTGCCTCGGAACTGAGTTAATTGCCGCCGCACCGACCGGCTGATCCAGCCCTGGTTTTGTAACCCTGCCGACACCGGTTCCGCCTTCGATTATAATCTTTCCTGCTCCGATTTTATCCGCAAATGATACCTTCGCATACACATAGGTTCCGGTCGTAATATCCGGATCATCCCCTCCGTCCTTGATGACCGCGCAGGACACCGCATCCGGCGTTCTTTGGATGTCTTTTATCTCCGCCTGGTATTTTACTCCCTTCGGAGTATCGATTATGATTTGATTTTTTTCCGTCCCGGAAAACAACATCCATGCCGCCGCTTTTGCTGCGGCTGCCGCACAGCTTCCGGTTGTAAACCCGCTTCTCATTTTCGCTCCTTTTGACACTTGGGGACGGGGATGTTGTGTCATTTTTCACCCCACACATACTTCAGTCCCGATCCGTCACAGAATACAACAGCGCATTGCAAATTGCCGCTGCTATATTGCTTCCGCCCTTTCTCCCGCGGTTGATGATATATTCCACATC
>CACZRH010000214.1 GCA_902783455.1 uncultured Lachnospiraceae bacterium
CATCGGTGACTTCGTACTTGCAAGCTACGGAACCGGTGCGGTTATGGCGGTTCCTTCCCATGACCAGCGTGACTTTGAATATGCAATCGCGCATAACATCGACATGATCCAGGTTATTGACGGATCCGTTGAAGCAGGTCATCAGGATGTATCGGAACATGCGCTTGAAAAATACGACTATCTCGGCAAAGGCTATAAATTAATCAATTCCGAAGAATTCACGGGAATGACCGTGGAGGAAGCGAAGGAAGCCATTACCGTGAAACTGGAAAAAATGGGCGTCGCAAAGAGATGTGTAAACTATCATTTCCGTGAGTGGATTTTTGCCCGTCAGCGTTACTGGGGCGAACCCGTGCCGGTAGTGCATATGGAAGACGGCAGCATTCATGTGCTGGATGATGACGAACTGCCGCTTATCCTGCCGGAACTTGAAAATTACAAGGGCGAGGGCGGAAAGGCACCGCTTGAGAATGCGACCGAATGGAAACAGTACGATCATAACGGAATTAAGGGAAAACGTGAGACCTCGACAATGCCCGGATCCGCAGGTTCTTCCTGGTATTATTTCCGTTACATCGATCCCGATAATGACAAAGAATTTGCTAATCAGGAGCTCTTAAAGCACTGGATGCCGGTTGATTTATATATCGGCGGACCGGAGCATGCGGTAGGACATTTAATGTATTCAAGAATCTGGAACCGCTACCTTTACAACAAAGGATTATCTCCCGTGAAGGAACCGTTTAAGAAGCTGGTTCATCAGGGCATGATTCTCGGTGAGAACGGAATCAAGATGGGCAAACGCTTCCCGGAATTCGTTGTCAATCCGAGCGATATCGTAAGGGATTACGGTGCAGATACCTTAAGGCTTTATGAAATGTTCATGGGACCGTTGGAGGTTTCCAAGCCCTGGAGCAAACAGGGCGTGGAAGGTGCAAGAAGATTTATCGGACGTGTTTGGACCTTCTTTACGAACCCTGAGAATTTAAAAGACGAAAGATGCGCGAACCTTGAAAAACTGTATCATAAGACCGTCAAGAAGGTTACGGAGGATTATGAATCATTGGGATTCAACACCGCAATCTCCCAGATGATGATTTTTATGAATGCGGCATATAAAGAGGGCAGCTGTCCGAAGGAATTCGCGGAGGGCATTATCAAGATGTTATCCTGCATCACCCCGCATGTCGGCGAAGAGATGTGGAGCATCCTCGGACACGAAGGAACCATCGCATTCGAGCCGTGGCCGGTATATGATGAAAATCTTGTAAAGGATGATGAAATCGAAATCGGCGTGCAGGTAAACGGCAAGGTAAAGGATACCGTGCTGGTAGGCGTTGATGAGGATAACGATTCCGCAATTGCGAAGGCAAAGGCTTCCGAGGCGGTGCAAAGAGCAATTGAAGGAAAGACGATTGTAAAAGAGATTTACGTTAAGGGACGTATCATCAATATCGTTGTAAAATAGTAAAAAACACCTGTCGGGGAAACAGAGATGAAAATTATAATTGTGGGATGCGGAAAAGTAGGCGTGACGCTGATTAAACAGCTTTCCGCGGAAAAGCATGACATTACGGTAATCGATTTAAGGTCGGATGCAATCATGGAAGCGACGAATTCCTATGACTGTATGGGAATTGTCGGAAACGGTGCGAGTTATTCCGTGCAGAAGGAAGCAAATATCGATAACACGGACCTTTTAATTGCGGTTACCGGCAATGATGAATTAAACCTTCTTTGCTGCCTGATTGCAAAGAAAGCCGGTAATACGGCGACCATTGCACGTGTCAGAAACCCCGTTTACAGTCAGGAAATCAACTATATCAAAGAAGAACTCGGTCTTTCGATGGTCATCAATCCCGAGTTTGCATCCGCACAGGAAATTGCCAGAATCCTGCGTTTCCCTTCGGCGGATAAAATCGATACATTTGCTCACGGACGTGTGGAGATTCTGAATTTTGTCATCACGGAAATGTCTCCCTTAAAAGGCATGACGCTGATTGACGTATCGAAGAAATACAAATGCGAAGTCTTAATCTGTGCAGTAGAAAGAGGAGACGACGCCTTTATCCCGAACGGTCCTTTTATCCTTCGGGAAAATGACCGTGTCAGCTTCGTGGCGGCTCCGCGATATGCAAGGGAATTTTTTGAAAAAATCGGCGTCGACACACATCAGGTAAAGAATACGATGATTGTCGGCGGCGGAATGATTGCATATTATCTTGCAAAACAGCTTCGCGGACAGGGCATTAACGTAAAAATAATCGATTCCGACAGAAAGCGCTGCGAGGAGCTTTCCGAGCTTCTGCCGCGAGCTACCATCATTAACGGCGATGCAACCAACAAGGACGTTTTGATGGAAGAGGGTATTGAAAGCTGCGATTCCTTCATTGCATTGACCGGAATCGATGAAGCGAATATTTTCTTATCGATGTATGCGCGCAATGTTTCAAAGGCAAAGAAAATCATCACAAAAATCAACCGTATTTCCTTTGATGATATGATTTCTTCTTTCCAGGCCGGAAGCATTATTGCACCGAAAAACATTACCACCGACTATATTCTGCAACAGGTAAGACTGATGCAGAATTCCATCGGATCCAACGTGGAGACGCTCTATAAGCTGGTGGACGGGAAGGTGGAAGCGCTGGAATTTTCGATTAAGGAGCAGTCTCCCGTAGTCGGTATTCCGCTGATGGAATTAAAGTTAAAAAGAAATCTTCTGATTGCGTGCATCAACCGCGGAGGCGTCATCATTACTCCCAACGGTCAGAGTACGATTCAGTTAGGCGATACGGTTATCGTTGTTACGACCCAGAAGGGGCTGGATGATATCAAGGATATTCTGAATTAAAAGATCCGGTGAAATGAGGTTTCGAAAGAGACTATGAATTATTCATTTGTATTCTACATATTGGGCTGGGTGCTGATTCTGGAAGGCGGATTCTTAACGCTTCCCTGTATTACATCCATTATTTATCAGGAAAAGGCGGGAATCTGGTTTTTGCTGGTGGCTCTGCTTTCCGCGCTTGCAGGCTTTGTGCTGATTCGAAAGAAGCCAAAAAGCTCCCAGTTTTTTACAAAGGAAGGCTTTGCGGTTGTCGGTCTTTCCTGGATTTTAATGAGTCTTGTCGGAGCACTGCCGTTTACCTTAAGCAAGGATATTCCCAATTATATCGACGCGGTATTTGAAACCGCTTCCGGTTTTACGACGACCGGAGCCAGTATTCTGACGGATATTGAGTCCTTAAGTCATACGGCTCTTTTATGGAGAAGCTTTACCCACTGGATCGGCGGTATGGGTGTATTTGTTTTCCTGCTCGCGGTTTTGCCGATGGC
>CACZRH010000215.1 GCA_902783455.1 uncultured Lachnospiraceae bacterium
CCGGTCCGCGCTTGTAGCATCTATCTCATCCAAATCAATCTCTATCTCAATATGATCGTCCGGTTTTTGTTGGGACAGAAGAACAACAGTCTCCAAATGCACGGTCCCCGGAAAGAGATCCGCGAAACAAAGCCTCTGCACCGTATATCCGTTTTCGAAAAAAATTTCCAAGTCTCTGGCAAGCGATGTCGGCTTACAGGATACATAAACAATTCGGTTTACGCCGTAACTTAATATTTTCGGCAATGCCTTCGGATGAATACCGTCACGGGGTGGATCGAGAATAATGTAATCCGGCTTTTCAGTCAGATCATCCAACACCTTTAACACATCACCTGCAATAAAATCGCAGGAGTCAAGTCCGTTCAGCTTCGCATTCTCTTTTGCGGTTTCAACCGCTTCTTCCACGATTTCAACACCAACAACACGTTCCGCCACAGGTGCTAAAAGCTGGGCAATTGTGCCGGTTCCGGAATACAAATCGTATATCAGGGCCGGCTTTTTTTCCATTCCTGCCATTTTCGGATTACCGCTCACAGTATCGGTATAATTCGAATTGTTTTGTTCCGAATCCGAATATTCGTTTACGTCCCGGTCCGGCAGAAACTCCCTTACTTTCCCGTAAAGAACCTCCGCACCGAGACTGTTTGTCTGGAAAAATGAAAACTGCGAAATCTGAAACTGCAGCCCCAATAACTCCTCACGAATGTAAGGTCTTCCGAAGAGCACTTCGCTGCCCTCATCTTTTACCACGTCCGCCACGGAATCGTTTACCGTATGCACAATACCGGTAAGAGTCCCCGTTAAAGACAGATTTTGCAGCCCTTCGGAAAATCCCGGAAGAAGCCCTTCATAATCCCCCTGTGATGTCGTAATAAGGGCGACCAGAATTTCGCCGTATTTTTTACTTTTCCGAACCAGAAGATGCCTTAAATATCCGGTATGCTGCACTTTATGAAAATACGAAACATTATGCTCTCCAAAAAATTTCAGCGTAAAGGAAAGAATTGCCCGGTAGTCTTCATCCACAATCCTGCACTGTGTTACCGGAACAATATCATACATACTGCCCCGTTTGTGAAGTCCTAATGAAAGAGGCCCGTCCTTATACTCATCCCCGAAGGAAAATTCCATCTTATTGCGATAGCCTTCCACTACAGGACTGGCATAGATTCCCTCATATACATCATCCGGATTTACGCCTCCCGCCTCTAATGCAGGGCGCAGCAGATTCTTTACCTGATTTTCCTTTAATTTCAACTGTTCTTCATACGGAAGCGTACGATAAGAGCAACCTCCGCAAATGGAAAAATGCGGACAGTCCGCCTCTGTCTCAAGCGAGCTTTTTTCAATCACATCAAGAAGAATCCCTTCCGGATTTCCGTGATGCAATTTTTTAATCCGCATACTGACCGTCTGTCCGGGAAGAACACCTTTCACACGTACATAAACCGGCTTTCCGGATTGCTCATCCAACACCTCCGCCAGGCCTTTATTCGGAAAATCCAGGCGGATGACTGTTCCTTTTACTACACTTCCTTTTTTCATTTCTTGTTCCTTTATACAAATATTATTATAAAGTCAAACAGGTCTCACAATCGAATAGGGGAGAATTATTCGCACCCTGCTCACGTGCGGGCTGTGTCCTGCACATAATACTTGAAAAGCCCCGAATAATTTCGGGGCTTTTTTCATCTTCATTCAATAATCACCGATTGATTAATCTTCTTTTTTATCTTCTACAACAGCTTCCTCGTCATCAAAGAAGTCATCATCGAAATCATCATCAAAGTCATCATCAAAATCTTCCAGATAGTCGGGAGTCAGATAACGATATACAAGATATGCGATACCTGCTACGGCTGCAACTGCACCGATGATTGCAAGGATGGTAATGATGATCTGTTTACGCTTTCTCTCTTCTTCAGCTTCTTTCTCGCGCTGTTTTTTGTAAACAATGTCATCTAAATGTGTTGCTGTTAAAACATCTTCCCAACTTTTTATTTTCTTTAATGCTTCAAACATAACTACGATCCTCCTTATACTTTGCTTTATGTATCGTACTTATTTGGTACCCCACTATCTAATAGGATAGCACATTTTCCCATATTTGGCTATATCTTTTTGAAAAATCGGCGATTCCGGATAAAATACTTACAACGTAATTTTTCCGATTGTCTGCGTCAGATTGTCGGCAATCGCTTTCAGCGTCTCTGCCTGTCGCTCCACATCACCGATAGCATCATTAACCTTCGTGGCATTTGCAAGTGTTTCCTCGGTGCTTGCCGCATTCTCCTGCGCTATGGAAGTTAAGTTATGTACAACATCGATGACGCGCTCTCTGGCTTCATTTAAGCTCTTTGTCTTTTCGGCAATCAATTCAATACTGGAAATGGATGCATCAATGTCTTCCTTAACCAGACGGAACGCTTTTTCAGTCTCACCCACGTCACGATTCTGCGCATCGATAATCTCTTTCACATCATCCATGATGGATACGGATTTTGCAGATTCTTCGGAAAGATTCTCAATGATTTTTTCAATTTCGTTTGCGGAGCGGTTCGACTGTTCCGCAAGCTTCTGAATTTCACTTGCAACTACTGCAAATCCACGTCCCGCTTCACCTGCACGGGCTGCTTCGATGGAAGCATTCAGACTAAGCAGGTTCGTCTGTTCCGCAATACCGGTAATCATTTCTACCGCATTTCGAATTTCGGCAACCGATGCATTCGTTGCATTGGTCTGCTCATAAATCGTCTCCACGCTCGCACGGGTACGGTTATTGATTTCACTTAACTTATTTAAAATTGCGATTGCCTGGCTTCCGGCCTGATCCATATCAGCCGCATTAGCACGAAGATTCTGAACTTCCTTGGTAGTCTCCTGAACCATGTCTCCCATTATGGCAACATTGTCCATAGCGGTCTGGGATTCGCCCGCCTGTGAAGATGCACCGTCGGAAATTTCCGAAATTGCTTTTTCTACCTGACCGACACTTTCGGAAGAATTAACAGCGCCGACCGTCATGTCACTCGATGCATCATAAAGATGTTTGATTGCACCGTCAAGCTCATTGGAAATGTTATGAAGCTGATCCGTAAGTTCCAGTACGGAGCGGGACATTCCGCCACACTCATCCGCACGGGATGTATAATTATTCAAAGCCCTGTTTTTTCTGAAGTCCAGTTTTGCAAGCTTCTGAATTGAGAAATTGATGATGGTAATCGGGCTCATCATCTTGGCAATCAACATGATGGCAATTGCCAGAATAATAACAATAATGCCCAGACAGGAAAAAATCGAACGAATCATATTTTTCGTCGTTATGTTCTGGATTTCCGATTTATCCGCAGTAACCACAACGATAAAATCCTGATTATCGGAAACATAATAGGTCAAGACCTTCTTCGTTCCCTGATAAACGGTTTCAAGATATTCGGGTGTCGGATACAAACCGTTTTGTACATCGTCCACAACCGATCGGATAGCTTCGTTTTCTACCATAGTTCCAATCCGGTCCTCAGACGGATGATAAAGAGTGGTTCCGTCCGTGCCGACAACATAGCAGTAACTGGAACTGAATTCGCGAATTTTCGCACCGGCAACAATTTCCTTCAAAGCATCTGCTTCAAGAACAGATTCTCCGTGAATCGTTCTGGCAGAATCCACACTTTCCCCGATAAGAATTGCCACGTCAATCATGTAATCCTTAATTACATCGGCTGTAATGGAAACCTGTTTCGGAATAAAAATTCCGACCATAACGACTGAGATCATCATTACCGCCGTCGTTACAATTGCAACCGCTTTTCCTCTCAAGGATTTGAAAATCCTCATATTTTACCCCCCGTTAACACATAATCGGGCAATTATCCGCCGTGCAGACACCGTAAATCAAAAACGCCGTGCACGTGCGGTCTTGCATTATCGATTCTTACCGCAGCATTTCTTGTATTTCTTTCCGCTTCCGCAAGGGCAGGGATCATTCGGATAGATTCTTTCGCCCTTGATAATGGTCGTGGAAGATTTCTGTCTTTTATAAAGCTCTTTTCTGGTCTCTTCGTCAAAAATCGGTTCCCACTCTTCCAAACCGTAAAGCCAGTCTGCATCGGCACCGACCATGTTCATATAAAGACGCTCTTTATCGAACTTCAAGGAAACTTCGGTATCGGACTCCATGGTCTCAATCGGGTTCGGCTCCACCAAAGACTCCTGAATACCATCCAGGAATCCTGTCATAAAGGATATTGTGGTATTATATTTCTCCGCCAGTTCCTTTACGGTACCCTTTACTTCCTCATCCGGGTTCTTTAAAAGCTCTTTGTAAATCTCTTTTTCCTTCAGGAAATAAGACTGCCATAATTTTGACATCTTAACCTTGTCCGGTTCCTGATACGCCTTTTTTCTCCATGCATCCAGTAAAGCCATTTTCTTTTCTCCGTTCTGTTAGAATAAAAAATACTTGTTATTGTGTTTTCCCAATTCAGAAAACACAATATCAAGTATTATTATATAACAGTTTTTCTGCAATGAAAAGAGAAAATTCTAACGGGATTCCGTCATTTTCCTTTATGTTTCTTTACTGCTTCGGTCAGAAGATATTCAATCTGCCCGTTAATTGACCGGAAATCATCCGCTGCCCATGCCGCCAGATCCGCATATAATGAGGCAGACAGGCGCAGCGGTATCTGTTTCTTGCTTTCCTGATGATCGTCGTTACGTTTCTCCGCCATGCCTGTCACCTCCTTTTCTGTAATCTCTTAATAAATACTTCCGCTGTTTACCACCGGCTGTGCTTCCTTGTTTCCACAAAGTACTACCATAAGGTTACTTACCATCTGTGCCTTGCGCTCATTATCAAGAACTACAACATCCTTTTCACTTAACTGATCGATAGCCATTTCTACCATGGATACCGCACCTTCTACGATTTTACGGCGTGCCGCAATAATTGCTACTGCCTGCTGACGTTGCAGCATTGCTGCCGCGATTTCCTCGGAATAAGAAAGATGTGTAATGCGTACTTCAAGGATTTCAAGGCCTGCACCTTCTACTCTGGTCTGCAACTCTGCTTTCATACGATCCGCAACTTCCTGGGAACTTCCGCGAAGTGTCTTCTCCACGATGCCGTCTCCGTCGTCATCCATGTCATCGTACGGATAAAGTCTTGCAATGTTACGAATTGTGGAATCACACTGAATTGACAGATAATTGCGGAAATTTTCCACTGCAAACACCGCTCTGGTCGGATCCACTACCTTCCAGATTACCACTGCACCGATAATGATCGGGTTACCGAGGATATCATTTACTTTCTGACGCTGATTATCGAGCGTATTCACCTTTAAGGAAATCGCTCTCGGTCCTACGCTGGTTGCCTGACCCTGTGCATTTACCACTACGCTCCTTGCCGGATTAAATGTTGTTGCAAACGGATTTACGAAGAAAAATCCGGGTTTCTTTATTGTTCCGTAATATTTACCGAAAAATGTAAGCACGATTGCTTCATTCGGCTTTACGGTTTTTAATCCCGCAAAGAAAATACAGAACATCACGATTAATACAAGTGCCAGCAATACAAGTACTGCGGAAAACCATCCTAAAATCCCCGTTACTCCGATAATTCCGATTCCAAGCGAAATAATCAGTCCGAAGATATTTACAAACAGCATCAAAAATCCCGGTGCCGGATTTAATACTTTCTCCTGAATATTCATGGTCATGTTAATGTTTCTGTTCGGATTACCACCTCCCGGATTGAAATTTCCCGGATTCATATTCGGATCCATCGGACCCTGATTCATGTTCATGTTATTTCCTTCCATTTCTTTTTCCTCCTCATTGAATAAAACCCTTCAACACCCGATATCAAAAAATCGATATTCGCGCTTTTCGATTTTCGTTTTGATATCTTTTTGATATCATCAAAATATCATATTGATAATTAATTGTCAAGAGATTCCTCAATGAATAAAATGGTACATAAAAAGGAGCGTTGCCGCTCCTTTTTTAAGATTGGATTATTATTCCGATTCTGTGTTTTCGGGTTCCGTCCCTGTTTCCCTTGCATTTTGGGCTTCCTTAATTTCTTCCGCCTGCCGGATGATATCATCCGTCTCCTTGCTTCGAAATGATGCCACGTTCTTTTTTCCTGTTAAAGCTCCGTACGCCCACAGGAAAATCCACGAAAAAAACGGGAACACAAAGCATCCCATAATAAAAATCCGCAGCAGATTTTCCTTATTCGGAAACGATGAAACCGCAATCACAAAGGTGGCAATGATCCACAAAACGATAAACGCTAAAAGAATCCATGAAATGATGCGTTTGATTTGATTACTTTTATTACTGTTTTTTGAAGGTTCTTCACTCATACTCTGATCTTCTATGGGGTCTGCCCCTTTTATACGTTAATCTCCGCACTTGCTCCGAGTAAATCGGAGTACTTTTCAAGCACCGGTTTTACTACATCCGAAAGGAACCGCGTTGTCTGAATCGAAGCACGGCCGGTGTAAAGCTCCGGCTTTAATACTTCCCTGATTTCCTCCTCGGAAACACCGAACAACTCGTCAGCTGCAATTAATTCCACTAAATTATTATCCTTTCCTTCCACTTTCACAACCGCTCCGGCCTTCATGGAAAGTTCCCTGATTTCTTCATGCAGTTCCTGACGGTCCCCACCGCGTTTTACCGCATTCATCATAATATTCTCGGTCGCCATAAACGGAAGCTCCGCAAGCAGATGCTTTTCGATCACCTTCGGATAAACCTTTAATCCGTCCGTTACATTCATGCAAAGATCCAGAATTCCGTCAATCGCAAGGAAGCCCTCCGGAATCGACAGTCTCTTGTTTGCGGAATCATCAAGTGTACGTTCGAACCACTGGGTTGCGGACGTGATGGCCGGATTTAAGGCATCAATCATCACATATCTCGAAAGAGAAGCAATTCTTTCGCTGCGCATCGGATTCCGCTTGTATGCCATTGCCGAGGAACCGATCTGTGTTGCTTCAAACGGCTCTTCCACTTCCTTTAAATGCTGCAGCAGACGAATGTCATTGCTCATTTTGTGAGCGGAAGCGGCAATGCCTGCCAGAATATTGCAAACACGCGTATCCACCTTACGGGAATAGGTCTGTCCGGAAACCGGATAGCATGCCTCAAAGCCCATTTTTGTGGCAATCATCGGATCGATTTTATCAATGGTTTCCTGGTTGCCCTCAAACAGCTCCAAAAAGCTTGCCTGCGTTCCTGTGGTACCCTTGGAGCCGAGAAGTTTCAGAGTGGATTGCACATATTCCAAATCCTCCAGATCCATCAAAAATTCCTGCATCCAGAGTGTCGCGCGCTTTCCGACGGTTGTCGGCTGAGCCGGCTGAAAATGCGTAAATGCAAGTGTCGGCAGTTCCTTATATTCATCCGCAAATTTACTTAAATTACTGATGACATTGACCAGTTTTTTCTTCACCAGCTTCAATGCCTCGTTCATCACGATAATATCGGTATTATCGCCCACGTAGCAGGAAGTCGCTCCGAGATGGATAATTCCCTTTGCCGTCGGGCACTGAAGGCCGTATGCATAGACATGGCTCATGACATCATGGCGTACGATTTTTTCTCTTTTTTTCGCATCCTCGTAATTGATGTCATCCTTGTGTGCCTTCAATTCCTCAATCATTTCGGGCGTAATCTGCTCAAGTCCCAGTTCCATTTCGGTTTCCGCCAAAGCGATCCAAAGTCTGCGCCATGTCCGGAACTTCATGTCCGGTGAAAAAATATACTGCATCTCCTTGCTGGCATACCGCTCCGAAAGCGGACTTACATAAACATCTGTAGGCATTTTCGTATCTCCTTTAGTTGTATCTTTCGACTGTTTTAAACATATCTTCTGTAATCTTCCTTGCACTCCGCAACCTTGCCTTCCAGCCATTCGCGGAATTCCACCGTATCGCCCCGTTGCATTGCGGTAATGTACTCTGCACATTCATCGGATGCTTCCCATTCCGCAACCGCAACCTTCATATCTTCCTCCAGTCGCAGTGTATCATCGGAATGATCGTACATGGTGCTGATCTGCTGAATGTATTCACGCTCCGGCAGGTACATACGCATGGATGCCGCATAGCAGTAAAAATGTTTCCCGTCACCGTCTGCCAAGTAGGCATTTCGAAATGCGCAGGCCGCCTGTTCAAATAAGAACTGCCTTGCGAATGCAATTCCCATATTATGATAGACACTTCCAAGAAAAGCATGCTCCGACTCATCCACCTGCTCGATTAACGCTTCGTATTCGCGAATTGCGTGTGCAAAGCGCTCCTTTCGAAGATAAAAATCGGCATGCGTTTTTCTTCTCTTGATAATATTTCCGCCGGACCCCTGACGGACTATTTCCATGATGGTTTTCTTCTCTTTATCCGTCACAAACCCGACACGGTCCAAAACCGCTTCCACATAACGGGAAAGCGGAAGGGATCTTGCAATACAACGGCTTAATTCCTGCGCCATCTCCCGCACACCGCACTCTTCTTCCAGCCATGCTATCAGTTCCGGCGTAAAAATATCCGTTTCAAGAATCTCCGGATTTTCGCACAGACAATACGCCAGCTCATCGGCGGAATAAATGCGGACACATATTTTATTTAAGTAGAACGGGCGATTGCCTTTCCGGCCCGTGCATCGATACATATTTCCCATATGCTTACCTGTTATTATTTACATACAATTTAAGAAGCTAAATTCCGTTTACTTCATTTTAACTTCTTCATTTGGCTATATTACTCAAGTTCAAATTCTTCCGTCCACTCCAGTCCGGTTGACGGATATAATTCGCCGAATCCCAGATCCTTTACCACAAAGAGAACGGACTTTTCGGAATTCATTTTAATCGTCAGGGAAATGCGTGTCATTCTTCTGCTCTTTACGGATAACCCCTGGAGTTTCAAATCCGCTCCGATGCGGTTTCGTTTGGAAATCTGTTCAATCCAGATCGGTACCGTATCCGTTTCATGAAGAAGAAATTCCCCGGTCTTACCGACCTCATACCAGTGTTCGCCGGCGGAAATAAAGGATATTTCCTTACTTTCATCGCCCTCTTTCAACGTTATGCCGACATTTGCCTGTACACGGTCTTTGCCGAAAAAGCGGATATTTTTCTCATATCCGGACGGAGCTGCATATTCCTTCGCCGCCAGAGCCGCACCCTTGCTGAAAAGGTTATTCCCCTTGAAAACCCTGCGGTTCTTGCAAAGGAACTTCAACGATTCATCGCACCATTCCTCATAAAATCCGGCCCCGATCAGATAAACCGCGGAGAAAACACGGTTCTCACATAAATGATCCACAATATTCAAAAACCGCCTGTCCATTTCCACTCCGGATTCGCTGTCCGGGCCGAACTTAAAATCCTCATAGGTATATAAATCCACACCGGCAATCGGCGGATTCACATAGCGGTTTTTCTCCATCCGGTAAATATTAAGATACCCCTCGGAACTGTCGCAAAGCATAATCTGATGGTTCTGAAGCTCGCTTTTTTGATAAAGCATATAGAAAAAGAAGCTTTCCTCATAGCTTAGAAAATGCACCTTTTCCTCTTCGATTTTTAATAATTCCGGAAGCTTCGTCAAAACCTTTACCGTGGCGGAATCAGCCTTGCGCACCGTGATGACCACGGATGCGATTTTATCCGGAGTGGTCATAAGAGGCAGCATTCCAAGGGCACGCTTGATAAAAAGCAAAAGCAGATCCTCCGCTTTATACTCTTCGTTGCCCATGCGGACCGTCTCTGCGCGAAGCGCTTTTTTCAGCAGGTCGGATACGATATACCCTTCCTTTGCCTGAAAAGCCTCTTCGGCGTTACGCCCGATGACCCACTGATTCGAAGTGTGCTTTTTCAAAATCACCGCCGGAATGTTAAACTCTTCCTCTCCGGCCACCTGGCTTAAGGTATCCGGTTCCGTCGAATCAATCCGGCAGTAGCTGACCTGCGCAAATTTATTATTCAGGTCAAAGCCTACCACATAGCGGTCTTTATTGATTTTTTCGAATACATCCTTAATTTCCGAAATCATATCCTGCTCCAAATCCGCAAGCAAATATTGTTCTTTAATTTCCTAAAACCCTACTCCGGCTTAAATAACTGCCTGGTTACAAAATCAAGCTTCGCGTACTCTCTTAACGCCTCTCCACATTCCAGTTCGCGGCCTTCCTCATGTCTGCGGATTGCGGCATCCAGCATATCAAAACGCCAGGGTGCACGCCCGTCAGCTTCCGGTGTAATCAGACTGTCGTCCGATTTTTGCAACACGGCACTTAAGGTAAGCTGTTCCCTGTTTCCTGTTTCCTCTGTAATGTAATACGATATCGTATCGCCCGAAAACAGGATAAAATCTTTTACAAAGAATCCGTAGTAAAGATTATCCATCTCTTCCTTACGGTATTCGGTATTGCCGGAATTTTCCCGCTGGATCGCATAATGCATAATCACCCTGCTGTCGGCACTTGCACGGTATTCCACAAAGGAACGGTCCGTAAACGGTACAACCGCAGGAATGAAAGATGCGAATTTTAAGAAAAACGGAAATACAACATGATTTTTAATCTCTTCCGTCACGATTTCGGTCAAGAAAATCGCCTTCATCGAAACCGTCTCACCCATGGTTCCCTGGCCGGTCTGAACCAGCGTAGCCGGGTCTAAATGAACGGATTCATGTTTTGCATAAGAGAGTCTGCAGATGCGGTTTAAGTCCTCACCCTCGCGCATTAAGCGCTCCATCTCTTCAAATACGCTCTCCGGCGGATTATAATCACCGACAAAATATCCGTAGGAGCTCTCCGCAAGATATGCTTTCCGAACGGAAGTACTGCCGAGCCCTTTAACATAGCGGCTGTAGATATTTTCCTTTTCCGGACCTGTAATGCCGACAAACATCATCTGAATCAGAATCCGTTCCACAATCGTGTAGGTATCCACGCCGAATCCTTCCACTGCATGCAGGAGTTCCTGCAGTTCGCTGCAAAGGCCTTTATAATGAAGTGCCAAAAATCGGAGCAGGACCTGATCATACCTGCCCTTGCGGTAAAGTTCCGCACAAAGCCCCTTCATCGCCTCGGTCGGAGCAAAATCCGTTCTCTCCAGGTATCTCGAAAGCAAACGCATTGCAGTCTTTTCCTGCACATGCTCCATTCCGAATTTGCTCATCCACTCGAAGGCCATTTCATAGAATCCGCGTGCCACAAGAATATGGATAATCTCACCACGAACATCAGCGGAAAGCACTTCCGGTTTCGTCATCATCAGGATTCTGTCAAGTTCCCGGATGCGGTCTTTTTCAAAATAAAATTTGCAGAGATTAAATAAAATCTCTTTCTTCAGTGAAAATGTTACGGAATCCGAATTTAGAAGTTTTTCGTAAAGCTCTGCATTGGAATCCTTTACTTCATCCATGCCGACATCATTTTCGCAAAGATTCAGCAAAATCCCGACTCTTCCCTCCACCTTCGGAAGTAATGAATCGCGAAAATCCCTGGTATATAAAACCGGTGTCGGTTTTACCATGGAATCGTAAACAAAACGGTTTCCTTCTTCATCTTCTAAGAAAATGCTGTAATCCCTGGAATATACGGTCGGATAGGATGTGTCATCATATACCGCAAATTTGCCCTCTCCCACTGCTTTGTCATGAACAACAATGACGCGCCGGATTCCCGGACGTTTGATTTTGACCTCGTGAGCAAAAAGAATCGGCGCAAAAGCAGAAGCCAGATCTCCTTCCAGCAGTTCCGGCACAACAAAGCGCTTATATAACTTAATCAGATTACGATTGATGCGCCCTCTTTTAATCTGCTCTTTTAAAAATTCCCATACGGTTTCTTCATAAGAATCCGCCACCTCCGGAACCATCGTCCTGTATTCGAAAACATTGGCATACAAAAGCGCCATTTTGTCATATTCCAGATGGTTTTGATAAGCAAAATACATCATTACCATTTTCGGCAGCATATCCTTATAATTCAGAGGAACACTGGCCATATAGAATTCATAAAGCTGCGTGATGCGAAGCTCTTCCTTTACGGCTGCCCCGTACCATTTTAAATACTCCTCACCCGTCTTATTTCCACGCATTAAAAGCTGACAGATACTTTGTAAAAGCTCCGTGGAAGGTGATATTTCATAAGTCTTTTTCAGAACATCAAACAATAAATCGTCATAACCCTTTTCCCTGGAACTCAAAAACTGCACCCGTTCCCCGACCTGCGGTGTCAGGGCACCGTTCTTCATTGCGAAATGAAGCAGCGTTCTTTCATAATCCGAAAGCTTTACCATCAGAGACGGCTGCTTGTTCAAAAGATGCACTGCCTCAGTGTATAAAAGCGGGGAGGAAATACCGGAATGATATTGTTCCTCTAAAAAATCCCACCGCTTGTCATCCCGAAACGCAAGATCTTCTCTTAAATAAATCAAAGTCCATGCCAGCACCGCGCTTTTGGAATCCTTATGGAAAAGCTTCTTTACCTTATGTGCAACCTTATCCACATAGGACTGCTCCGGGTTTAAAAGAGATGTTAAGTAAAGATAATATCCATAAACCGGACCGGAAAGTGCCGTCTCCGGATTTTTTAATTCCTTTTCCAGATTCTCCATATGCTGCTTTGCTTCCCCGTCTTTTCCGGCAGCAAGCAGAAGTTGAATCTCAAACAGCTTAACCTTATTCTCGCGTTCTCCCTTTACCACAAGCTTCGACAATTCTTCCGAAGAATAGCGAACCCATTCCGCAGAAGTCGTTCCGCCCAGACGGAAGGATATGTATTCACGCATCAGGCCGGCAACGCATTTTTTATAAATATGATTTGCAGAGTGTTCCATATCAATCGGATTGCACTCCAGAATAATTTGAAAATCAAAGGAATTCTCGGGCGTTTTGATGTGAACCGTGCCGAAATTTCGCCCTGCATGAAGATTCTCCGGATGAATCACATAACCGATTTCAATCTGTCCGTCCACAACATCATCAACAGTATATATTTTTTTCTCCAATTTAAAGAAATCGCCCGATTTCGTCACTTCCGCATGCACATACCCCCAGCCCGTAACCTTCAGAGTAATGGTCTTGTTTACATTTTCCGGAATTGAACGAAAAACGGCATTTGTCGTGGAAAGCTCATAGATATTGCGACTTTTTTTATGAATCGCATTTAAAAATTCTTCAACACAGTGTTCGTTGCCCGCTTCCGTACTGAGTCCACGGTAAATATGGCGATACTGCCTGTCGTTTCCGGTCAGAATCTCAGCGAAACGATTGGAATAAAAAAGACTTACCGCCTCGTCCCAGTTACTTCTGGCAAGATTGGCAAAATGAAACAGATTCTTAATCTGCCCCATGGAACTGTACATATAGTTCCGTTCCATACTGACCTCATACGGCAGCGTGTACTCCCCTTTGTCAGAGAGAATGATAAAATTCCCGCGGCAGAAATCTCCCGGTTCCATTCCCGTGGAGTCAAATGTATAATGAATCTCGGCTTCCTCTCCGAAAAATGTCTCCTCGGTGCATTTCATGCGGGATTCCGTCGTATAGATAAATCCATCCACAAGACTTCCGCCTTCTGCCTTAATGACAAAACTGCCGGTGCGGACTTCGAATTCATCAAACTCCATCTCCACCTTTTCCACGGAAAAAGACAGACTTCCCCTTCGCCGGGTAAAGTCATAATCATCCTGTGCCATTGTCAGTACGGTATTTTTCAAAGAGTAATCCTCCGAATCGGACAAAATTGAACTTTCACTCACAAAAAATGAAGGGTATGAACGGCTTTAAAAAAATCCATTCATACCCTTATAGTATATCATTACTTAGTAGTCACGCGCAATAAAGAATACAAGATATTGCGGAAAAATATCGAATTAACCTCTCCGGTCAATTTCTCTTATTCTCTTGTATTCCATTATATCTCCTGTAGTTTTTTGGTGAAATCGTCAAGCCAGTCGCCTTCAAACAATTCGATCATTCCTTTGTCGCAGGCTGCTGCCAGTTTTGCATTCATGGGAATTTTGGCTACATTCTTAATATCGTATTTTGCGGCAATCTCCTCAATATGGCTGTCACCGAAAATCGCATGCTTCTCATGGCAGTTCGGGCATTCAAAATAGGACATGTTTTCTACGATTCCAAGCACCGGAATATTCATCATATTTGCCATTTTTACGGCCTTTTCCACAATCATGGATACAAGTTCCTGCGGAGAGGTAACAATGACGATTCCGTCCACCGGAACGGACTGGAAAACAGTCAGAGGAACATCGCCTGTTCCGGGAGGCATGTCGATGAAAAGAAAATCCTTGTCCGACCATACAACTTCAGTCCAGAACTGCTTTACCGTGCCGGCGATTACAGGTCCTCTCCAGACAACCGGATCGGTCTCATTTTCAAGCAAAAGATTTACCGACATAATGTCAATATCCATCTTGGTTTTCACGGGATAGATTCCCGCTTCGTTACCGGTTGCTTTCTCGTGGATTCCGAATACCTTCGGAATCGAGGGCCCGGTAATATCCGCATCGAGAATTCCTACATTCTTTTCTTCCCTTTGCATGGATACCGCAAGCAGGGATGTTACAAGACTCTTTCCGACGCCTCCCTTGCCGCTTACCACCGCAATTACTTTTTTAATTTCGGAGAGTTCATTCGGTTTTTCCAAAAAGCTCTCCGGTTTTCTGTCCGCACATGCTTCCCCGCAGGTGCTGCAGTCATGTGTGCATTCACTCATGATATATTTCCTCCTGAAAATTGTTTTCTATTTTTTTTGAAATCAGACTTTTATTTTTAATCCGCCGAGTCATCCTGATTAATCAAATCAATTTGAATGATTTCCTCATCCTCTAAGAGGCTTCGGTCAAGCGGCCGTCCTTCTACCTCGGTAAATCCGCGCTTCTTCGGCTTTTTTTCTTCTTCCGGAAGCTTCTCGATATCCTGAAGGTGAGGCTTCTTTTCTTTATTTGCCTCATTCAATTCTGCTACTTTTTCAGCTTTTTCTTTTTGGTTTGATTTTTCTTTTTTGTCTGTTTTTTCCGTTTTTTCTGTTTTTTTAGTCTTATCTGTTTTTTCTGTTCTCTCTGCTTTTGATGGCTCCTCGGTTTCTGTCACTTTATCCGATTCTGTATCTTTCCTGATTTCCTTCGTATCTGCAGAGACAACTTCTTTCTTCGTTTTGTCCTTTTTATTTTTCTTTGATTCCTGAACTGTATCCTGAACAGGCTTGTCTTCTTTCTGTCCTGCAGCTGCCAGTTTCTTCCCGGCTTTCTCTGCCTTCTCAGTCTTTTCTGATTTTTCTTTCTTCTCAGTCTTTTCCGACTTCTTGTTCTTCTCTGCTTTCTCATCCTTCGCATGCTGTTTGTGCACTTTTATATCCACCCAGAGCGGATAAAGACTTAAGTAGAAGAACATTCCGATTGGATAAAAAATACCTGAACTGGTACACGTCCAGACACCTAACGTCATGGCTCCGAGCACCATCGGAAGCAGGTAATATTCCTTACGGTAACGTACATGCATTACAACGGAAGTCACCCACATTACCAAAACAAATAAAATATTGACGGCACCGGCAAGATAGCCAAATTCATACAAAAACTGAACAAACTGAAACTTCGTTGCCATAACGAATGAGTCAGCATCCACACCGACAAGAATATGTCCGTCCCAGTTTAATGCACCGAGCGTCTCAAAGAATATTCCGATTCTTGAATCCAGAAAAACATTCAAGAATGCACCGATTGTTTTAGACTGAATCAAATCACCGTAAGCGCCTCCGCCCCTGTGAACATTTTCCACTTTGCCGATAATATCTTCCGCCAGACCGGGTGAATACTGCAGCGGGGATTTCATCACATTCTGTGCAAATACGGCAGTATCGAAGCTCTCCGCCATAATCATGTTTGCAAAAGATATTATGCCGAACGTCATAAGCCCTATTACCACAAGCGCTATAATCGGGCGAATCAGCGCAAACGGGAATTTCCGTATTCTCGGCGCAAACAAAAATGCAATAAAAAGCATGAAAATCGCCCCCGGCAGAATACCGTCCGCACCTTTGTAAAATGCCATAACAAGCGTTGCAATCAGCCATGCAGCGCATAAGAAGTACGAGAAGCTGATCCGGCCGTATTTTTTCGCAAAATGAATCAGACCGTATGTTGCAAGCGCAAGACATAGTCCGTAAAACTGCGCCAGATCATCGGGTCTTATATAGAATTCACGCGGAAGAATCACCCATGGGTTTCCGGTGAACGTAAAAATCGTAACCACAACAAACGAAAATACCTGTGCATAAATCAGGCAGTCCGTTAACTGAACCCATTCTTTTTTCAGGATGGGAATAAAACACATAATTACAAGATACAGAAATACCACGGACGAAGAACCGCGATTGCCGTTCATCATCGTAAAGACACAGGTAACACACAAAAGAAGAAACGTCCAGACGGTATATCTTTGGTCGATCCGGATTTTTTTTGCAAGAACCAAATCGGTTAAGAGCATCAGAATCATCCACCGGGTGATTAACTCCACCACGATAATCATCACGTCTTCCGGACTTTTCCCGTTCACCAGCGGATAAAATACCGCATACGGAGCAAAGGCCAGAGACAGAAAAAGTGACGGCAGATTAAACAGCTTCACTCTCTGCAGAGTCCATAGAATTCCAAGGAAAAAGATCATTGCAAAACGCGCATAGAAATTTTCCAGATTCATCGGTCTTACGCTTCCGAATTCCACCAGACATAGCGTAATTCCAGAAAAAAACAAAATAAAAAGAACGGTATGCACAACATTCAGAATCCGTTCTTTTTCCTTTTTCTGTTTTTGTGCAAGAAGGATTTCATTGACTTTGGCGGTATCGGGAAGACCGCCGGTCCAGTCTGAAGTTCCGAAATAAGAGGACTTTACTTTTTCAAAGTCCATCTGGGTCGGATCCGGAAGGGAATCAGGATCTTCAAAATCTTCATCCCCTCCGATAAAACCGTCATCCGGATCCTCCCCGTAGAGAATTTCGTTATTCAGTTCATCATTCCTGCTTTTCTTTTTTTTCATTCTGTCTTTCTAAAAACTGCCAAAAAACAGTCTCAGGCATTTTGATTAAACAAGCTTTCCTCCGGAAACATAAAATGTCTTACCGTTATATGTTACATTTCCGGTTTTCTTTGACTGAACCTGACCATTTGCCAGGAAATACCAGTCATTCTTATTGTGCGGATCCTGTACCAGACCGTCTTTTCTTACAAGCTTTCCTCTTGCCACAAAGAACAGACCGCCGTTATAATAAGCGAATCCGTTATAAGTGGAATCCATTACACCGTTTTGTACAATAAACCAGTTATCCTGTCCGGCAGGATACTGAACCAGACCGCTCTTATTCGTTAATACCTTTCCGCCTGCACAGAAGTACCAGATATCTTTATGGTCCGGATCCTGCACAAGTCCGTTTTTGTTCGATACAACATAACCGTTAGCAACCAGGAATTTGGAACCGTTATAATCTACAAATCCGTATTTGCTGTCGTCCGCTACACCATTATTGTAATAATGGAATCCACCGTTTTCATAAACAAGTGTTTCGCCGGTTGAAACATTGTTGTTTCCGCCGCCACCGCCGGGGTTATCGTTGTTGTTTCCGCCGCCACCGCCGGGGTTATCGTTGTTGCTTCCGCCACCGCCGCCGGGGTTATCGTCATCTCCCCATTGGAAAGATGCACCACCTGGATTTGCGGATTTCACTACAACAGTCGTAACCTGAAACGGAAGTCCCGCATTGAACCATACTTGCGTTCTTCCTGTCTTTAATGCAGTCAGTACACCGTCCTGAGTGATGGAACAAATCGTAGGATCCCCAACATACCATGTCCCGCCGCTAACGACAGAACCCTGTGGAATTGTTCCGTAGGTCAGCTGCATGCTGTCGCCTACACAAAAATTATTATTGCTGATTCTGTTAACATACGTAGATGTAGCTGCATCTGCCTTCGATGTTGACACGGCACCGAACCAAACCAGCAACGGAAGCAGCAATAAAACCGCAATTTCCAAACCTTTCCTTTTACTCATTTCTTAACTCCCTTCTTTAATAAAACCCTTAAAACAGAAAAAATACCGCAAGTAATACAATTCCTCCAAAGA
>CACZRH010000216.1 GCA_902783455.1 uncultured Lachnospiraceae bacterium
ACTCTCCTCTCGCCGGAAAATCCTTAATTGATATCCGTCAGGAACTGGATGTCAACATCTTAATCGGAACGGTATTAAGAGAAGGGAAACTTTTTGTTCCGGACGGAAGCTTTCGGATTAAGGAAGGCGACCGGATCGGCGTTGCCTCCGGCATTGACGATCTTTTGAAAAACTTAAGAAAAATCGGAATCGTGAAAAATCCCGCCAGAAAGGTTATGATTGTCGGAAGCGATATTACCACGGAATATCTTATTAAAATGCTTCTGAAAAAAAGAAAAGAAGTAACCGTAATTGATGCGAATCTCGAAAGATGCCGGGATCTCATGGAAAAATTCCCCTCCGTTAACGTATCCTACGGAGAGGGTGAAATAGCGGACATTCTCGATGAAGAAGGAATTGCTTCCATGGATGCGCTGGTTTCGCTTACCTCTAACGATGAAATGAATCTCGTAACCAGCATGTACGCATGGTCAAGAAACGTTCCGTCGATTCTTACCAGAGTGGATGCACCCTCGCATCTTAAGCTTCTGCACAAGGTTAACCTTGATATTACACTTTCCCCTTCGGAAATTTCCGTCAACAAGCTGGTACGGTTTATCCATAACTGCGAGGCAGGAGATGCTCCGAATGAAATTGAAAAATATTACAGCGTAGCGGATAACAAAGCAGAAGTCATCCAGTTTACTGCTGGGGATGACTTCAAAAAACCGGGTATTTTATTTAAGGAACCGGAATTCAAATTAAAGAAAAATGTATTAATTGCCTCCATTATCCGTAACGGCGAGCTGATTATTCCAAACGGCTTAAGCTCAATCCAAAAGGGGGATAAAGTAATCATCGTGTCCGACAAGAAGAATCATGTGGTTAATTTAAACGAAATTTTCGCGTAAGAATTCGATTATTACAGCAAAAAAACGTTTTCTGCTTTTCTTTCATTACATGCAGAAAACGTTTTTCTTTCTATTCGGTTTCGGCTTTTTGCGGTTCGGTCTCTTACCGGATAACCGAAAGCGTATGCATCATGGCTGAAAATCTCTTTCCGAAACCTTCGGAGCCAACAATATAATAATGTGCCGTGCCGACAATACAACCGTCGCCGGCCGGAATGATATACACCATCTGAAGCTGTTCCGGCATCTCATTGGTTCCCTTGATGCAGGATGCATCGATTCGCGTGCAGTCACCGGCATTATCCAGCGTGTAGGTCTCCGTAATGATCTCATATTCTTCGGAAAGACTCTCGCTGACGGATGCACAAACCGTGCCATAATCTTCCGCTCTGTATTCTACATCCAGATAGTTCTCAATATTTGCAGGATCGTCATAAACCGAAATAAAGCGTTCCCGGTTATTATCACTGCGTCTTTCAAATGAATTATAATCATAATCCATTTCAAATCCCAGCGACTCATTAATGATGTGCTCGTATGCAACGACTTCCTCCATGCCTTCAATCATGATCACACCCTCGAACTGCTCCCCATCCGCTCTTGCAGGACTTGTCGGCTTGGACTGTGAATCATCCGCAGGTGCTGACTCCGGGCCATTTTCCAAAATAACTTCCGAATCTGCCACGGGTACAGTTTGTTCCGATTCATCCACGGAAGTTTTTACTTCCTGGATTTCAACTATTTCATTTGACGGAACTGATGCACCTTCCTTTCCCGCCTGATTTGTTTTGCTGCAACCGGTCAGCGCAAAAACAAATGCCGTTGAAACAATAATTGTTAAAAATGCCTTTTTCATAATACTCCCTTTTCCTCTCATTATATCCTTCAATTTCTGATTCCAACGGCATATTATAACCGTCTGTCCATCAGATGTCCAACAAAACCGAAAAAGAGGAATTTATTTCGAATCATTTTCCGCTTGGACCGCATTCATATAACTCTCATAATACTTCTCTGCATCAAATGTCCAGTGATTCCGATAACCGCAGAGCTGCTTCATTTCAATTCTCTGTAATTTCATAAAATCATTCACTGTTACTCCATCCGGCAAATCTTCCTCATACACTCCGAAGTTTTCGGAAAACCACTGCTCCGTCAGCGGTTCTACAACCGGCGTATGGGAAAG
>CACZRH010000217.1 GCA_902783455.1 uncultured Lachnospiraceae bacterium
AACGATGTATTTGTCTTTGGGGGAACGACCGGTATAAATACCCGTCATAACGTTTACAGTGTTAAGCTCAGTCTCAACACCCTTCTCATAACCGGTAAGTCCCTCTTTCATCTCTTCTTCATATAAGAACTCATATGAAGGATTGTGGATGATTTCTGTAGCACCGGTAATGCCATACTGTGTTAAATCAATGTTTGCCATAGTACCTCTCCTTTATTTATAATATTTGTTTCGGGAAAATCCCCGTTGCTCTGACTTGGTGAATTGTGTCTGTAAATCAAGTTTCAAACTACTAACCGCACCACATTTTAGTATATGAAGAAACGCCGAATAAGTCAAGATTATTTCTTCCCCGATACCAAAAATTGCAGCAGCCAATTATTCCCTCAAAAACAGACGTTCAAACTCCGGAATGGAAACCGGTTTTCCATAATAATACCCCTGAATAATCTCACATCCGAGTTCCCGAAGTCTATCCACCTGGGATTTATTTTCCGCGCCTTCCGCAAGACATACGATATTCAGCTTCTTTGCAAGGGAAATAATATGCTCTATCACAATGATATCATCCGGTTTTTCCCCCGCCACTCCAATTTTATCCACAAAGCTTTTATCGATTTTTAAGGTATCCAGCGGCATTTCCGTAAGAAGCGATAAGGAGGAATAACCGGTTCCGAAATCGTCCATGGATATTTTAAATCCACGTTCCTTTAAGTCGTATAATACACGAAGCATCTGTTCCTTATTGTCATAAGAAGCACTCTCCGTCAGTTCGAAATCAATCCATTTATGCTCAAGTCCAATCTCATCGACAATCCCGGTCAGACGGTTTACCAGATTCACATCGTAAAGTCTGCTGCGGGAAAGATTCACCGAAACCGGAAAAATCGGCTTTTTGTCATCGTACCGTCTTTTCAGCATTTTGCAAACCTTGCGAAGGACTAAATCATCCACTTTTCCGATGCTGCCGTCCTTTTCGAAGTACGGGACAAAACGGTACGGGGGAAGCATTTCCTTTCCTTTGAAATTCCAGCGGATTAATGCTTCCGCTCCTTTGAGTGTTTCACTCTCCACATTAAATTTCGGTTGAAGATAAACCTTAAGCTCATCCTTTTCAATCGCCTTATCAATATATGCTTTGATGTAATTTCCCCAAAGGATGTTATCGTGCATCCGGTCCGTATAAATCGTAATATCCGTTTGATTGTGATTTATTCCCAGAGCCTGCGCATATTTTCCGGCATCCGCAACACGATTACCCGAAAGCATGGCAAGCTGCATCAATACAACACCGCAGCGATAATAAATCCGATAATTCTCATCCTCCTCCAGATAAGACAGATCCTCAAAAAAAATCCGGAGTTTCTCCATCGTTTCTTCTTCCGGCATATCCTTAATAATCATGGCAAAATTGTCATTGTGACATCTGGCACTTGCGTAGACAAAATCAGCGCGATTCATTGCACTCACGACATTTTGAAGAACTTTATTTCCCACGTTATGACCGTATAATTCATTGATCACCCTGAATTCCTTGATATCAAAATGAACAAAGGCATAATCACCGATTCCCCAGTCCATGGGCATCTCAAGATACAGAATCAGATGATTCCAGTTATAATGATTTGTGATGGGATCAAAGAACGCCATTTGATAAAGCATTTCTTTATCAAACATTTCTTTTTCATTTTCATTTTCCTTAACGCCACTGATGATATCCTTCGTAAGATTACATTCGTACAGAATTCGGATTTTCCCATCGGAAGAAAAAATACCAATCAATCCCGGTTTTTGTTGAATCGCAAGATTGCTGTAATTCCGATGCGCATCGCCATCCTTTGTAATTTTCTCAAACAAATTATTTACGGATTCAAAAGAAATTCCGGGATCATAATCAATTTCTACGGAATAAAAAAAAGCAGCATCCAGAACAACGGATTGTAAATCCTTTGGATATTGGATTCTCTCATCCTCCATCCTGAATTCAATTCCGATTACTTCTTTTTTTATGGAAGCCACATGGAATACCCCCGGAGCATCATATGTCCCGAAGGCATTTGCATAACGGCTTATTTTCTCACTGACATTCCCCCGATACAGATTCCGAATTTCTTCCTCTGTAGCATCAAAATAATAAAGAAGCCGCTTCGGTTTATATAACTGATTCAGTTTGTTGATAAACATATTCCGATTCCCCCTTAGAATCCCCTTACAAACCGTAAGATCCTCTGATTGTTTATTGGACGGATATAAAAAATAAACCCGGCCGAAACAATATTGTTACACCCACTACACTTTCCGAAGAAGCAGTTCCACCACAAAACCGTCATCATTATAGTATTCCACTCCACCGCGCATTTTTTCCAAATAGTATTTTACCAGGAAAAATCCAAGTCCCGAGCCGGTCTGTCCCGCTGCATTGGAACCACGGTAGTATTTTTCGGCTATTAACGGCAAATCATCTTCATTAACGCCGGGACCGTCATCTTTAATCCGGATTCGAAGAAAATCCACTTTTTTAAGTCTGATATTTCCGGTTTTTTCCATCATCATCATTCCGTTTGCACTTTCCGGCGGCATTTCAACCGTAAAGGAATCAAAGCTTACATGAATGTCAGTTCCTGCATATTTATAAGAGTTGCCGACCACGTTATCAATGGCCTGTTCTAAGCGAAGCCGGTCCATATAAACCAGACAGCCCGGGATTTCGTTTTCGATTATAATATTTCCGTAATGCTTTAAATTGCCGATAAAATCCCGGATAATCATGCTGTTCTCTTCCGTCGGATTTACATCAATCTGCTCTAAATCCTCAAGATTTGCATGCATTATATTGCTGACAATCCGGCTGATGGTATCGGCTTTTTGGGAAATGGTCGAAGTCTTTTCACGGATTTCTTTATCCGTAATGCTTTTTCTTAATTCATTTTCGGAGGAAGCATTCGGAACAGTTTCACCTCCGTTCAGTTCCCCGGATGTTTTTGCCTCTAAAACTTCACATGTTGCTTTAATCACAGCAACCGGAGTCTTGATATCATGACTCAGTTCTGTCATCAGCTCCTTGCGAGCTTTCTCGGATTCGATTTCACGCTTTTTTGACTCAACAAGCTGCTCTCTCATCAGATCAAAGGCCTCAACAAATTCCCCGAAAACATTATACCGGTGCATCGGCAAAGCTACATCGAGATTTCCTTTTGCAACCTCAACGGAGAAAGAGCGCAGCTCTTTTATCGGCCGGACTAAATATTTGTAAAAATACAGAAACATCAAATATCCGGCAATCAAAACCAACGACCATAACACAATCGATGTTACAAAAAAACCGTTTCTGGCAGCATTATAGCGGTCCAGTTCATCCGGCCATGCGACCTTTCCGATATATTCACCATTCGGTGCCAGATCCAGAATAAATGCGGAATCACGGTACATTTCCGCAAGCTCCGGATCATTAATCTCATTTGAGAGAATAATTTCGCAGTGATATCTTTTTTCAATCACGCTTTCCCTTTCCCCCGCAAGAATTTCCGCTTCTACTTTATGAAGCAGTTCATTATACCGGACCAAATCTCTCTGTGCAAAAGAAAACTGCCGGTTTATATACAAAAAAGCCAGCAAAACCAGCAGCATAAAAAGGGTATATCCAATTGCAATCTGACGAAGAATTTTCATATAATCATCCTACATTTGTAGTTTAAATAAACGTACTTTACTCCGGAAGTTCCAGATAATATCCGGTTCCCCATACGGTCTTGATTAATGCCGGGTCATTCGGATTTTTTTCCAGTTTTTCACGCAGTTTACGGATATGCACATTCAAAGTACAGTCTGAAAAAAAGGAATCGCCCCAGACTTCATCA
>CACZRH010000218.1 GCA_902783455.1 uncultured Lachnospiraceae bacterium
GAAGTTGAATTCCTAAATATAGAAACAACCATAAATCGAAATGTTCAAAGCCAAACATCATTTCAAATAAATTTTCGACTGCAACTTCTTTTGCTAATCCACAATAAAGAAAAGATACGCCAAGTGCCGATACAATGATTATCATCCAATCCCGAAAATGCCATATACGCGTTCTCATTCGTACTTTCGGAAAAGATATCATCGATTTACAATAAATCCATGTGATAAGCAGAATTACCTGGATGATCCAAAATCCGCATACCTTTGGCACAAAAACATCTTGCCAAAGTGCGTTAATCCATAAAACTTTTGAAATTGGATAACTCTGAAAATTGGAACTGCCTGATATTCCGACATTTACCATTAATAAAATCAACAATAAAATCAGCGGTAGCTTTTCATTACGCAAATATTGACGACATAATAATTCCAATAATCCCAATATCATTCCAAAGAAATAAATACGTATCAATAATGAAAACAGACAATAAATCATCTGTTTCCCGGATTCTTTGTCCGGCACCCATGGACCAATATTTGAAACCGCAAATACAAGCAATGCAGTCCCAAATGCCAACAGAATCAAACCAATTACCGATGCCATCATTCTTGCGATTATCGTTGCAAATACTTTCATTCGATTCTGTTTACGCAACATGCGTGTTGCGTTCCCGTCATATAATTCAACTACAAAATGATTACAGACAAGAAAGGATATTCCAAACATCAGTAATAACGTAAATCGATCCAGTATTACTTCCGTCACCCATTCAGATAAAGTGATTCCATCCCAAGATTGCAGGACTAGATAACCTTCCATCCAAATCAAATATACTAATGCGATTACATAATATTGCTTATTCTTTCCGCCGATATTCATAAATCCAAAGTCCCACTCCGATTGCCAAAACAATAAGATCCATAATCAACACTCGATATAAACTGATATCTGCCTGTTCTGAAGGGCAAAAAGTCAGAAGAAAATTATTCTCACCTCCCAGAATTGCAGATAAAATGCATATTCCAAACGGAATCAACAAAGTAAGAAATTCATTTTTTACAATCGTTGATATTCCAAGCGCAAAAACTGCCATGGATGCCCCGGCAATTGCAGTTAATAACACGATCAAAGCCATATATAATTTCGGATTTTCTTCTGCGAAATGTGTCATAAAAGAGGTTACGGTATCCCCCGATTCATCATATAGAGACGCAGAACATGGATTGTTTATCCACAGATAGATGGAGAAGAATGCTACCGGAACCGCAAGCGAAAGCGAACCAGTCAGTGCTGACTTCCACAGTTTTTCAATAAAATAACACTTATTATGTTTTCGCAACCGTTGGGATGAAAAATAACCGCTTTTCTGATCCGATACATAGCTGGTTGCAAAAGGCACTGTTGCCAGCACTGGGAAGAATATTCCCATCCAGCTATCCAAACCACATCCCATAGCTGTCATCAATGCGTTAATATTGTTGTCCATACCGATTACAAACCAGATATTTCGCGCTCTGTAATCTGCATAAAACAGTAGCACAATTCCAGCCACAATCGATGCAAGAAGAAAAAAATGTCTTTTTAAATAATAATTAATTTTCACCTTTTCTCCCCTTCCATAGCCCAAATCCAATCAGCATAAACAAAAACGGAAAACTTCTTGTTCCTAACAGAGTCCAGCCCAACGGGAGATCCATGTCCTCAATAACTTCGATTCGGCTTTCCCAAAACATCCATACTTTCAGGTAAGTAAATGCAAGTATATATGCCAGCCAGGAAGAAAAAATCAAAATGCTGTTCATCATCAAATATTTCTTCTTGGACTTTTCTTTAAACAAGTATTCATACGCCAGCAGGCCTGAAATGAATGCAAACAGAGCCCAATACCATAGGGTGTCCTTTCTGAAATAAGTTTCATAGTACCCACTGCAAGTTGGCGCATACCCATGATTATCAATTAAGTCCTGATACCATAACAAATGATCTAGCTTATCCCAATATTCCTGCTCCTGATCAGATAATCTGAATTTAAAATCACTAATTACGCGTACCTTTTTTACAGCATCCTCCCAGACTCCATCCTCTTCCATTTCTTGTTTCTTCTCCTGCAGTTCCGGAGATAAATCCTCTTCTTCGACAAGGACCCATTCATTTTCCCATACGCAAAA
>CACZRH010000219.1 GCA_902783455.1 uncultured Lachnospiraceae bacterium
ATATAGAGCATTGGTTCATAAAATTCAGCCATCTTAAGTTCCTCCCGACATGAGTTCTTGTTCCTATTGGTCATTTTAGCGTGGCAACCCATTTTTGTCCATTATTTTGGACCAGGGGGACGGGGTTCCTGGTTCCATCGTTGTATCACGCTTTTTGCTTTCCCGATTTTAAGAAAGCCGTGCTTATCACTGAAAAAATAAGATAAGTAATAAGCGTTCCAAAGCACACATCCGTAAGAAAATGGTTTGTCATATGAATCCTGTTATACCCGTAAATCAGAACGAAAAGAACGGCAAAGGCAAAACAGATCATATTCTTTGCATCCGAACGCTTCTTTAACACATCCGAGAGCATCGGCAAAGAGAACATCATGCTTGCTATTGTCATATTGCCGCTTGGCCAGCTCTTAAAACTGTCATTCGAGCCTGCCAGATTCGGAACCATCTGCCACCAGTTCCTGTATTCTGACAAGGGCTCATCCAGCGTAATCAGATACTTATACCGGGGTCTTGACGCTACCTGCTTCAGCCACAGGTTCGTATTGTCGGCAAGAATACCGGCAACCAGTATTGCGGCACCTGTCATGATCAGTTTGTCGGCATCCTTGTCATCGAAAATACGATAGCAGACAAACGGCACCCATGCGTACAAAACCACCCAGAACGCCCAGCTTGCCAAAGACAATGCCACGGAGGATTCACCTGCGGTATAACCAAACAGCTCTCTTACCTTGGAGCCGTTATAGTTATTGCTGTAATAAACAGCCATGAAATAGGAAGCAGCAATGATTACCCATGCAAGCATCCGGTATCTGCTTCCCTTTTTCATGAGCCCCTTGAAAATGCACATGCCGGCTGCAGGATACAGGCAATAGGAAAAATAGGATCCGTATGTAGCAAAAAATGCTCCGATTTTTGTCTTGTTTGCCAGAGCAACATTTATGTTGTAATCGAGAAAGGATCCGACGATTATGCCCAGTATGCATGCGATTACAACAGCCATAAAACAGGTTTTCGGAACCGCCATTATCGTTTTTATTTTGTTTTTCATCAGTCTTTTCAACTCCTTTATTTTCATATTAAACCAAAGCCCTTAAAGAAAGAAAATTTTCAATTATGTTATTCACTTCTTCCGGATTGTCCGTATTGGAATTATGTCCTGCACCAACAATCCATTCAATGGGTATGCCCGACTGCTCGGCCCACATTTCATTGTAACGTTTCGTAAATCCGGCGTGATCCTTTGTGCCGCAGATTAAAATCGACGGACACTTAATCTCATAAGGCAATTCCTTCTTTATCGCCTGCGATACGATATAAAATCCATGCCCTGCAAGCTTGGCATATCTGGCCTGATTTTTATCATAGGTAAGCATCATTCTGTACATGCATCCCCTGCCGTAGCGCGAAGTCGCAACGCCGTCCGTACCATGACGCAACAGCAGCTTCCACGGATACATTCTGTACATCGGCTCCGTATATTCCAGCGATTTTAATTCCCATTCTTTGTAGTATTTTTTCTGAAGCGGCGCGGAATCAATTGAAACAAATCCGGCAAGCTTTTCCGGAAAAATCTCCGCATACATCTGTCCTACATATCCGCCCATTGACTGACCGATAATAATCGGATGATCGTAACCCTCTTTTATGAGGATTTCATCAAGCCACCTCGCCTTGTCTTCCAGTGTAAAATCCATTTCAAAAGGATAGGAAGCCGCATGTCCCGGAGCATCCCAGACCAGAACGGAACAGTCATTCTGAAAATACCGAATCTGCTTTATAAACAGTCTGTGATCCGCCGTTAACCCCGGCAAAAATACAAGCTCGGGCGCATTTTCTTTCTTTTCATTTGTCCAGTAAACGATAGTGCCTTTGGATGTCTCAAATTTTTTTCTTCTCATAATCGCTCCCATTTTTAAGCAGAGGCCATGAAGTCCTATTTACACCGCTGCCCATGCATCGCCGGCTCATTTTATCGTTGCCTTCTTCTTTTTCTTCTTAAGAATCAGCTTCCGTGCCACCGACATGCCGATTTTGTACGGCAGGGGGCGAAGGGCCTTGTCAGCCTCTTTCAGTTTCGCACGAATCGGAATATGCTGCGGACAGTGACGCTCGCATAGGCCGCACTCCACGCACTGGGACGGGAAGCCCGGCTTTTCGCGAATCGCAATCATGCGCGCGAACTCAAAACGACCCTCGCTCTTCTTCTCGGAGTACATTTTATTGTAGCAGGCGAAGGTGCCGGGAATGTCCACGCCATGCGGACACGGCATACAGTACGCGCAGCCGGTGCAACCCACCTTCTCCTTGCTTCTTATAATCGACTTAATATTCTCATATACGGCAAAATCATCGTCCGTCAGCGCTCCCGCCTCCGTCTCCGACGCAATCCTGCAGTTCTCGTCGACCATCTCAATCGAATTCATTCCGGACAGAACGCAGGTTACCTCAGGCTGGTTCCAAAGCCAGCGCAGGCCCCATTCCGCCGAACTCCATCCGTGCGGATGATTTTTCACAATTTTCTTTGCATCGTCAGGAAGCATATTCACAAGCTTTCCGCCGCGCAAAGGTTCCATAATCACCACGGGAATTCCCTTCGCTGCAGCCGCCTCTAAACCCTTTCTTCCGGCCTGCGTATGCTCGTCGACGTAATTATACTGAATCTGGCAAAAGTCCCAGTCATACGCCTCGAGGATTTTTAAAAACATCGCCGTATCCCCGTGATAGGAAAATCCGATATTTCGAATCACGCCGGCTTCCTTCTTCTTGGCAATCCAGTCCACGATGCCTAAATTCTTCAAATTTTCCCAGTTGGATAAGTCGGTGAACATGTGCATCAGGTAATAATCGATGTAATCCGTTCTCAGACGCCGCAATTCCTCATCGAAGTATTTATCAATCTGTGATGCGTTCTTCACGATGTACTGCGGCAATTTCGTCGCAATGTTCACTTTGTCGCGGCAGTTATTTTTCTCAAGAATTTTTCCTAAGCATTCCTCGCTTCCGGAGTACATGTACGCGGTATCGTAGTAGTTGATCCCGTTCTCGATGCCCCGAAGCACTTCTTTTTCTGCTTTTTCAAAATCGATGTTTCCGCCGTTTTTCGTAAAGCGCATGCAGCCGTAGCCAATGATGGATATGGGGTTTCCACTTCTGTCTTTTCTGTACTGCATAAAAATTTCCTCCATGGTTCATTTTACTTCTGCAATACCTATGCTCTTTAAGTACTCATACGTACTGTCATACAATTCCGGTGCCGTTGTCACATCATACGGATTGCCTTCCGGCACAAAAATCACCATACCCTGTCTTGAT
>CACZRH010000220.1 GCA_902783455.1 uncultured Lachnospiraceae bacterium
CTTTTGATTCAGCGTGTTTCGGGATCCCATTACGGCAACAATTATATGCCCTGTGCGGCAGGCGTGGGATATTCCTACAGCCCGTACCGGATTATGAAAGACAGTGACCCTTCTGCCGGAATGCTTCGGCTCGTGATGGGACTCGGAACATCCGCCGTTGACCGGACGGAAGGCTCCTATCCGAGAATCGTCAATCTGGATATGCCGAAGAAAACATCCTATTCTTCCTCAGCGGATAAGCATAAATTTTCACAGGGAAAGGCGGAAGTAATTGATATGTCCGAGCAGAGCTTAAAACGACTTTCCCTAAGTGAGATTGAACCGGATTTACCGAAATATCTGGATAAAATTTTACTGGAGCATGATTTTGATGCGGAAATGCGTCTTCGCGAGATGGGAAGAAACCGGGATGTGAAATTCATTTCCTGTAAGGGTTTAGTTGCCAATGAAATTCTGATGGAGCAGATGAAGAGAATGCTGCATTGTATTGAAGAAGAATATGAGTATCCGGTGGATACGGAATTTACCATCAATCTTTCCGAAAGCGGGGAATACTCCATTGACCTTTTGCAATGCCGTCCGCTGCAGGTTCAGAGAGGGAAGACGGGAACGGTTATTCCGCAGGATGTTTCTAAGGATCGGATTTTTTTGGAAAGCATTGGTGCGTCCATGGGAATCTCGAAGGCATCAAAATTGGATTATATTGTTTATGTTGACCCGATAAAGTACTATAATATGCCATATAAGGAAAAAGATTTTGTCGCGAAACTGATTGGCAAAATCAACTGGTTTTTCCGTGAAAAGAACAAACACCTGATGTTAATCGTACCCGGACGCGTTGGAACTTCGTCGCCGGAACTTGGTGTGCCGACTGCATTTTCGGATATCAGTGCATTCGAGATTATCTGCGAAACAGAGGAATCGAAAGCCGGATATAATCCGGAGCTATCCTACGGAAGTCATATTTTCCAGGATCTTGTTGAAGCGGAAATTCTGTATACCGCCGTATTCAGCAACGAAAAAACGATTCATTATTTTCCGGAGAAATTAGAGAAAGAAAAGGACATTGTTTCGGAGTTTGATCAAAGCGAAAAACTAAGCGGGATTGTCCATGTTTATGATGTTTCCGGCAAAAAATTCAATGTTTATAATGATGTGGCAAATGAGCATCTGCTGATTACCGCGGAAGCATAAAATGACACAAGGTGACGGGGATGTTGTGTCACAATGGGAGATGGCGTGGCGCAAAAATGACACAAGGTGACGGGGGTATAGTGTCACAATGAGGGGATGTTGTGTCATGAGGGAGGTTCGATAAAAAATGGGAAAGAATTACCCGACAGACCGGGAAGCAAAGGAACTGATTCTGGAGATCGGCCGCCGGTTATACAGGAAAGGCTTTGTGGCGGCGAATGACGGAAATATCAGCTGTAAAGTCGGAGAGGATGTAATCTGGGCTACCCCAACCGGCGTCAGTAAGGGGTATATGACCGAAGCGATGCTGGTGAAGCTTTCCTTATCCGGAGAAGTGCTGGAAGGAACGGCTCAGCCATCCACCGAGATCAAGATGCATTTGCGTGTGTATAAAGAAAATTCCGACGTGGGCGGAGTTGTTCATGCGCATTCGCCCTTTGCTACCTGTGCCGCTGCAGCGGAAAAATCCCTGGACGGTGTTTTTCTTACCGAAACACTGATGGGAGTGGGAGAGGTCCCGTGTGCTCCGTTTGCAATGCCCGGTACGGACGAGGTTCCGGATTCCATAGCGCCTTTTTGTAAGGATTACAACGCAGTCCTTCTGGCGCATCACGGAGTCCTTACCTGGGGAAATGATTTGATGCAGGCCTTTATGCGTATGGAATCCGTGGAATTCTTTGCGCAGGTAACGTTACTCGAGGGATTAATTCCGGGAGGATATCCGAAGTTAACCAAAGAGCAGATCCGGGAACTGGAAAAGAAAAGGTAAAGTAAGGGTTTTCATATGGGGATTTTTAATATTCAGGAATTGACGGGGTCTTTTAAGCAAAAATGTCTCGAATTCAAGTCGTCCATAGGTGATGCGGTCCGGCAGGGAAAGGAGATTCCCTTTGCCGATAAGGATATCAATTATTCTCTGAAGCTTCAGAATGAAAGACTGAAGGAGAAGGGAATTGATTTAGAGACAAAAATCTATGACCGCGACAGGGATGCTAATAAATTCATTTCCGGCAGAAAATGGAAGGATTCGCACTACGAGAGTACCATGTGCTACAGCTGGTGCGGCATCAAAAGAGTGGTCAAAAAGGACGGCAAGTGGTGCTATTCCGATGACCGGAAAAGTGTGATTTACGAAACGGTTACGGATGTGGTTTCGGGTGCACATCCGGACAACGATCCGGTCAACTGTCCGAACTGCGGCATGGTATCAACCGTTTCAGGTCTTCAGGACGGCTGTTCTTACTGCGGAACCAGATTCCAGATGGATGACTTGTTCCCGAAGGTAAGCTCCTTTTATTTTCTCGATGATGTCGGAATGACGAAAAAAGAATTCCGACAGGAATATGTGATCTTTTATTTTATCGCCCTGATTTCTTTATATGCTTTATGCTGTGTTTTAAGGGGTGAGATTTTTCTGCCGCATAATCTTATTCAGCATAAGTCGAATCTGATTGGTGTTCTCATCGGTATCCCTTTAGGCAGCTTTCCCGTCGGGTATATTCTCTATGCGTATTTTTTAATCATCCGACTGATTGTCAAGGCGATTCTGTCTGCCGGAAAAATGGGAACCGCGGGTTCGAGAAGAGCGTTTGAAACCAGAATGAGAAAAATCAGCCCCGAGTTTTCCTATGAATATTTTACGAGCAAGGCAATCTCATTAATTAAGACAACCATTTATTCGAAGAATCCGCAGGATTTGTTATTTTATACCGGCGGAGAACTTGATCCGAAAATGAAGGACATCATCGATTTAAACTATGGCGGTGCGCTTGGCTGTAAATCGTTTCGGGATGAAGGGAATATGGTCAGGGTGGTAACGAAAGCCTATTTTGATGTGCTTTATGCAAAGGGAAACAGGGTTTATTCCAAAAGTCAGGTCTTTGCTGCAACCTTTATAAGACGGACCGATTTGCCCGTGAATTTAAATTTCTCCATGACGAGAATTATGTGTCCGTCCTGCGGCTCGAGTTTTGATGCCACGAAGAACAAAAACTGCCCGTATTGCGAGACTCCGTATGAAATCACCACGGATGACTGGGCGCTTGTGGATTTGCAATTTAAATAGTTAAAAGGATTAAAACAAAGAAACGGGGGGAGTGAAATGTACAATCTTTTTAAGAAAAAATGGTTTAAATTCACATATCGTGACTGGCTGGCCTATTTTCAGAGAAATGATAAAAGACGTTTAGTGATTGATTTTTCCGAAGAACCGGCTCTTGATTTTAAAGCGAAGGATCTTATTTTTCCCTCCATTATGGCTTTTCAGAAGGGTGAGCACAGTGAAGGCTATCAGTTTACGGAGATGGCAAAGAAATTTGCAAAAGACCGAAAGGAACCATTCTATGCGGATGCCATCCGGTATTTTATCCGGGAAGAAAATTTTCATTCTGCATATCTTGCGGAGTACATGAATTTTTATGAAATTAAGAAAGCCACGGAAAACTCTCTTGATAAAGCATTTCGGTCGATGAGGCACAGCGGCGGTCTTTTTGGAGAAGTCTCGGTTTTAGTTACCGCGGAAATCATTGCGCTAACCTATTATACGGCACTCGGAAATGTGGCTGATCAGATTAAAAGTCCGGCGCTGAAACAAATCTGCAACCAGATGCTTCATGATGAACTGCCGCATATCGTATTCCAGTCGTATACGTTATCGCATTATCCGGATCATATCGGTACCCGGTTTTTCAGAAGGCTTTTGATGGAAGGCACCACCATTTGTGTCTATGCGGCATATGGAAACGTAATCAAGAAGGGCGGTTATTCGTATAAAAGATTCCGCAAGGAAAATTTAGGTTATCTGGCACAGTCGATCCGGATGGTCAAAATCATGAAAAATTCATAGACGATAAGATGATTGAACTGTAAAATTTAAACAGAGCTGTAAAAAAGGAGTATGGAAATGAAAAAATTAGCAATAGGGAGTATTGTGCATGAAATACAGTGTTGATACATACAGGCTATATCAGAGTGAAAAATTTTTTTCACATGCTGTCCGCATCCATGTCAGAATGAAGGATGAGGTTGATATAAATGTATTGAAAAATGCGGTTAACTTAGCTATCAGGCGATACCCTTATTTTGCTGTCAGAGTAACCGTTGATGAGGATGGCGGGTATCTTCTCGTTCCAAACTATAAGAAAATTGTCGTACTGCCTACGGCCGAAAAAATGCCAAAGCTTGGCAGCAGCAGCGTAAATGATCATCTGCTTTTTGTGGATTGCTCGGGGAAGGATATTTATTTCAACATAAGTCATACCATGTGCGGCGGAAGAGGCTTTCAGCCGTGGGTTATGACAAATGTTTACGAGTATGTCAAAGAAAAATACAACGTGGAGCCTTTTGCACCGGAAATCCGGAAGCCGGACAGTGATTTTCTGCCGGGGGAGACAAAAGAACCTACGATGGATATGTTGACAACAGAAGAGCCGATCTATAAAAGAAAAACGCAGAAAGCGCCGGTTCTTGGAATGGATTACCTTAAGGGATTGTTCATTCCGATTAAAAGGGATCCGAATTATATGGTCGTTATTGTGAATCAGCAGGATCTTCTGAAAGTCTCGAAGGCGAATGATTCCAGCGTCCTTTCTCTTTTCTTTGTCCTGTTTGCAAGAGTCTTGGACAGGGTATTTCCCGAGAAAGACAGGGTGATTGTGGGAGAAGCGGCGCATAATTGTCGTGACAGCGTCGGACTTCCCAATACACATTGCGACTTTTTAAGTCATGTGTATGTGGATTATGACAGAGACAGTTTAAACGGTGATTTACAAAAATTAGGAACAAGAACCAGAGGGCAGATTATTCTTCAGACAGACCCGACTGTCAGCCATGCACAGGTAAGAGAACTGTTTGAACTCTATGAAGCGGTCGACAAAGTGCACGGTCTGAAGGCGAAAAGGAAGTATATGAAAAAGCACAGCCTTTCTACCGGCAAGGATGCACAGCACGGAAGTTTTATTGCCAATTACACGGGGCTTTTAGACTGGGGAGAACTTGCGAATTACGTTGAGTGGTTTGTTTTCGTAATTGAAGGACATTTTACGATAGAAATAACAGCCATGGCGGATAAAATATATGTCGGCTTTATGCAGCTTATAAAAACAGATCAGTACATTGATCTCTTCCGGGAGGAGCTTCAAAAGGTGGGCATTCCGTGTACGATTGAAGGACCATTCCCAAAACGGCTGCCCAAGCATGAATTACCATAAATATTCTTGTTTCATTCGTTGTTTATTCAGAACATAAAAAACGAAAGAGGAATTTGTTATGGAAAAGAAAAAAGCGTGTAAGACCGGATTCATCGCAATGATTGCGTTGATTGGTACATTATTTATCACAGGCTGTATTTTCGGGAATGGTGGTACCGCTCCTGAATATTATGCATACGACGTGCAGCACATCGAGCATTGCGGATTTTTTTATATTTCGAAAACCACCTATTACGGTGACAGAGTTGAGTTTCATGTAAATAGCAGGTATGAGCCGAACAAAATGGACTTCAGCACCCCGGACGATGCAAACGCAACGGTGGATTTTCAGAAAAATACGGTAATTTTATATTCGGATCATCCTTCTGATATTACGTCTTTAGATGTTTCGAATGGCTGGTTCGAGATTCATTTCCGTTACCTGAATACAAGTGAATATGCATGCATCTGGCGTACATGGGCCGATGATCTGGGCTGGGAAAAGTATGAAGGTGATACGGACAGGTATTACACGGAGGAAGAAAAGAAGCAGCAAAGAGAGGCGGAAGAGAGAGCGAGGGAATTAAGAGAACAGGCGGAAAAAGAAGACGAGGAGCTCTTTCCAGTTTTTCTGGGAAAATGGGTGAGTGATGACGGCGATTTTTTTGAGATTTATGATGCCGGTTCAAGCCACGGATTTTCGCGACACGGAGTGAGATACCATCAGAATGATTCGGAATATACGGAGGATTATGCGTATTTTAAATTTTCAAAAAACGGTCAGGAGAATGCATATCGAATGACCCATACGGAAGGCGACTGGGGCATACAGATCGCATATGATATCGAATACGATGGGGGAAATTCGTTTCTGTATTTGGGGAAAGAGTTTACCAGAGTCGGTTCAGAAGCGGAGATACAAAAAAGCAACCATACAAGAGTATATTTTGAAAATCTTGATAAAGAAAGCTCATATGAAAAAATCGTAGAAGAACTGGGACCGTGCGGTTTTAGCGGATCGGGTATTATTTACTGCATCTGGCAGCTGGCCGACGGAGGGGAAGCCAGAGTGGTATTTGACAGCGAGGGTAAAATTGTCATGATTTATATTGCGGATGAAGATAATAAAGTGGAACGGATTTATAAAAGGGAATATTAAGCCGGATTTGTGAAATATATGGATGGGAAAAATAATGAGCCTTAAAGATACAAGCAAATTTATAAGTTTAATTCTCCGACATAAGCCTGAAACAATCGGAATTACGCTTGATGAACATGGCTGGGCGAATGTTGATGAACTGATAGCAGGCGTTTCCAAGACGCGGGATTTTAATATGGAGATGCTTGAAGAAATAGTTCGTACCGATGAGAAGCAGAGGTATTCTTTTAATGAAGACAAGACTTTAATCAGAGCGAATCAAGGACATTCCATACCTGTTGATGTTGAGCTGGAAAAAAAGAAACCTCCGAGATACCTCTATCACGGCACCGCTGAAAAATACCTGGAATCCATTGAAAGTCAGGGCCTTATTCCAAAGAGCAGATTGTATGTGCATTTGTCTAAGGATATAGAGACAGCGATTAAGGTAGGAAGCAGGCATGGGAAGCCGGTTGTATACCGGGTCCTGGCCGGAAGAATGCATGATGCAGGATTTGAATTCTATCAGTCCGTAAATGGAGTATGGCTGACTTCAAACGTTCCGACACAGTATATTAAGCGGGAAACTTTTGATGAAAAGTAAATAGAATCAGATGGCTGATGTATTTTGAATTGCGGTATCGGAAAGCAAAAGCTGAAAGAAGGCTGGGTTGTCCAAACTGAAATTTAAAAAGAAAACGATCATCGGAATAGTATTAGTTTTGGTATTTGTTATGGGAGTATTCGGTTGCAGTAAGCCCGAACCGGATCCCAATCAGTTGACTTTGGATAAAGTTGTTGAATTGTCATCCAAAGGTGAAGAACTGACATGGGAAGATTTCAAACAATACCATGGCGTAGAATGCGGTTCGGGTCTTTATATCGTGCGGTATGAGATGGATGACGATTATGAATTAGTGATCGGAGGAACATCAGCGACCGGAAGCCCGATGTATATTAATCTTGTCAGAAAGGATTCTGAGGATGAGTCCGGTTTTATCGATATCAGGACAGAAGATGTACAATCGTTTATCGATGCAACACGCTAGAAATCCTCAACCGATTATTAATTAATGTATTTGAGTTTTGACTTTTAGGGACTGCTGTTAATGGCAGTCCCTTTGCTGTTGAACTTTACTATTAAAAAGGCTTTTTTCGTGTTAAAATAATAAAGGTTGACTAGTTTAATCGGGCAGTCCTAGAATTTTTACGCAGCTAGATTTTTATTTGTCATACTGATGGATTGGTGCATTAAACTGCGATATAACTGTATGAGAAAGGCAATATAAAATGAAGCAAATAGTTTTTTACTGTTCCGGAAGAAATGAGCTGCCACCGCCGGGA
>CACZRH010000221.1 GCA_902783455.1 uncultured Lachnospiraceae bacterium
AAGTTCCGTGGCGCAACCTACAACATTACCATCAAGAACCCGAACCATGTATGCAAGGGTGTTGCTTCCCTGGAAGTTGACGGACAGAAGGTTGACGGCTGCATCGTTCCTTTCGTGGAAGGCAAGACCGATTACAATGTAGTCGTTACTCTGGGATAAGAATCCCGTACCGTTTAAACGAAATACCAAAAATCGGATAGGATTTTATGGGCTGCGCCGAAAGGTGTGGCCCTTTTTCATGATTTTCTTCAATTGCAAATTCCGTAAATTTCGATATAATAAAAAAGGTCTGTTTCTATTATTTATTAATGAACAGCTGACGAATGAAATCAGAAATGCGAGGAATTCTAAAATGTATTATGACAATGTAATAGATTTAATCGGCAATACTCCTTTAATCTCCCTGGAAAAAACAATGGGTCTTCCCATTTATGCCAAGGCGGAGTTTTTAAATCCCGGCGGCAGCATCAAGGACCGCATTGCAAAGAATATGATTGAAGAAGCGGAAAAATCCGGCAGATTAAAGCCCGGCATGACCATTATCGAACCCACCTCCGGCAATACCGGAATCGGCCTTGCATTCTGCGGGGTCCGCAAAGGATATAAAGTAATTATCGTAATGCCGGAAAATATGAGCGAGGAGCGAAAAAAAGTCATCCGTGCATTCGGTGCCGAGCTTGTCTTAACACCGGCGGAGCTTTCCGTTGACGGTGCGGTTAAGGAAGCGGAACGGATAGCCGCAACCGGCGACAATTATTTTGTTCCCCAGCAGTTTGTCAATCCCTCCAATCCCGCAGCGCACTATAACGGCACTGCTCCTGAATTATGCGAGCAGCTTGGCAAAAAAATTGATATTTATGTTTCCGGAATCGGTTCCGGCGGCACGCTTCAGGGAATTGCAAGATACATCTTGGATCACAACAATCCCGACTGCAGAATTGTTGCGGTAGAGCCGAAAGGCGTTTCCGCGTTACTTGGCGACGAACCCGGACTTCATCAGATTCAGGGAATCGGAGACGGATTCGTTCCGGATGTTTTGGACACTTCCATGATTACCGATATCGTTACCGTAAGTGATGACGATGCCATCAATACCGCAAGAGCACTTGCAAAGGATCACGGACTATTAGTCGGTACTTCTTCCGGTGCAAACATCTGGGCGGCTAAGAAAATGGCCGAAAAATACGGTCAGGACAAGGTGATCGCTACTGTTCTGCCCGACCGTGCCGAGAGATATTTTTCCACTTCGTTATTTTAATGAAAAATCATTTTTTTAGTTTACACGGGAGACCGACATGGGGAAAGAAATCGAACGGAAATTTTTAATCAAAAAACTTCCCGAAAATCTGAATCAATATCCGTTTCACGTCATGCAACAGGGTTATTTAAACACCGACCCCGTTGTTCGTGTGCGCAAGGAAGACGATTCCTGTTATCTTACCTATAAAGGCAGGGGATTCTTAGAACGGGAAGAATATAATCTCCCTCTGACCGAAGAAGCTTATCTTCACTTAATTAAAAAAGCCGATGGAAAAATCATCGGCAAAAGACGTTATCTGATTCCGTTCGGTAAATATACCATCGAACTGGATCTTTTTGAGGAACCCTTCAAACCCCTGATTATTGCAGAAGTGGAATTTGAATCCGTGGAGGAAGCAAATGCCTTCATCGGACCGGACTGGTTTGCCGAAGACGTTACCGGCGATTATCATTATTCAAATTCTTATTTAAGCCGGTCAGAAACCTGATGAACGCCTCTTTTTTATTCTTCTCTGCCGAAAAACAGCTTTCCGAAAGCATTGGAAAATGCGCGGACTGCTTTTTTTATACCGCTTAAACTTCCATCGATCATTTTCATATAAAGCAGCTCGACCGAATAAATTCTGATAAACTCCACTACTGTACAGGCTATATAAACAAGAGCAATTACACCAATCGAATACGGGATTATGAAAACGGTATCCCGGTAGGATGCGTTTTGAAAAATCCGGTTCCAAAGCATGAACCGCATATAATCACTGTCATGAAGCAGATAAACACCGAATGTTGCAAGCGAAATCACGTTTACAAATGCAGCATGCGAAGGCTTCAGGCATTTAAAAATCATGAAAAACGCAATTGCCCTAAAAAGCGTCGGCAGCTTCATGGTTCCGTAAAACAGCGTCGTGTATGAGTTAAATACCGGGTTCCATCTGCCAAGCAGCATAATCAGCACTGCCGAAGCAAACGTAAGGATTGTAAGCAAAAGCCAGATCAGTGCATAGTGCTTTGCGCTAAACTTCGGATGAATTCCATAAAGTCGTATATAGCCCGCAATCATGTATAGCAACACAAATTCCCAAAGAGGATTCGAGGAAAATTTTGAATTTGTCAGCGTCGGAATGATGCACCAAATCACTAATAACAGAATCAAAAGCCTTTGATACTGTCGTTTCTTCAACGCATAAAGAAGTTTATTGAGAAAAGGATGAAGTAAAAAAAGAACAAAATAGAAGCTTGCAAACCACCACTTATTCGTGGAAACCGGTAAAAGGCTTCCAATCATACCCAATTTGGAAAAATCGATAAATCCGGTAAGGACTCCGATAATAAAGAACAGAACCGAATAAAAAAATACCTGCCCCCAGAGCTTCGCGCACTTCCTTACATCAAACAGGCGGTCCTTATTTTCGATCAGAAAATAGCCCGAAATCAGGACAAATACATCTACCGCGAATTCCCCGCCCATGTCAAGAAAAGAAAGCCACAGGCGCGGTACGGTAATCTCACCGCTTTCAAATACAAATCCTCCGTGATGAGCAAAATGATACCCGACAATCATAATCATTGACAGTATTCTGCATACTTCAAGTGTCGAATTTCTCTTATTTTTCTCCGGATGTTTTGCATTCACGATATTTTCTATTCCGTAACTCTCCAAAAATTCTTTCTAAAAGGCAAAATACAATCTCTATAATCTTCCGTATATTTTCGTCAGTTCATAAAGTTTTTCCGCCAGTTCCGGTGTCATCTCCTCTTCTTTCAGGCGCCAGACCCAGTTGCAACCCAGAGTGGATGGTGTATTCATTCTGGCCGAATTATCAAGTCCCAACAGATCCTGCATCGGAATCACCGCCGTATCCGCTACCGAAGAAAATGCGGTACGAATTAAATCCCAGTGAATATTCTTTGCAGAGCGGATATTTAGATAATCCTTCACGTTTTTTTTGTATTTTGCAGGAAGACCTTTGTACCAGCCGACTGCCGTCTCATTATCGTGCGTTCCCGTATAAATTACGCTGTTCGATGAAATATTGTAGGGAATATAATCATTATCCGGCTCTCCGTCAAATGCAAATAAAAGAATTTTCATTCCCGGATAACCGGTCTTTTGAATCATTCTTCTGACCGAATCCGTTAAAAATCCCAGATCTTCCGCAATAACAGGCTGCTTTCCGAGCGCCTTGTCAATTGCTTTAAACAAATCGATTCCGGGTCCTTTTACCCAGTCTCCGATTTCAGCGGTTTTATTCCCGTAGGGAATCGAATAATAGGAATCAAATCCACGGAAATGATCGATTCTGACAACATCATACAAACGGTAGCAATGCTTCATACGCTCAATCCACCATGCATATCCCGTTTTCTTATGATACTCCCAGTTATACAGAGGATTGCCCCATAACTGTCCTGTTTTGGCAAAATAATCAGGAGGACATCCTGCCACGCGCAGCGGAACCAAATCGTCATCCAACTGGAACAGTTCCGGATTCGCCCATGCATCCGCGCTGTCCGCAGCCACATAAATCGGAATATCACCAATGATTTTTACGCCTCTTTCATTGGCGTAACTTTTTAATTTTTCCCACTGCTCAAAGAAAAAGAACTGACAAAAACAGGTGAATTCCACTTCTTCCCTTAAGCGCTTTTCTCCATCCTTTAATGCCTTCTTTTCACGGTTGCGGATTGATTTTTCCCAGCCAATAAATGCCGCACCGTCTTCTTCCGACTTAAATGCCATAAAAAGGGCATAATCATGAAGCCAGGATTTTTCGTCGCGGATGAATTTTTTATAATCTGCGCTGTTTCGGTCAAATCTCGAAAAAGCCTTCCGAAGAAGAGCCATTTTTTTGAAATAGATTTTTTCGTAATTGACGCTGTCTTTTACGCGCTCTTTCTTTCTGGAACCGGGAAGTTTTACCAGGTCGCATAAATCCGCCTTATCACATTCTTCTTCAGTAAGAAGGCCGTTTCGAATCAGCATCTGCAAATCAATGTAATACGGATTTCCCGCAAAAGTGGAAAAAGACTGATACGGGGAGTCTCCAAACCCGGTCGGGCCGAGTGGAAGTACCTGCCAGTAATGCTGTCCCGCTTTCACTAAAAAATCCACGAAATCATAAGCTTCTTTTCCGAAGCTACCGATTCCGTATTTCCCGGGCAGGCTGCTTATCGCAAGCAGAATTCCGCTTTTTCTTGCATTTTTTTCCATCCGCTATCCGTTTCCTTTTTTATGTCATGCAATCCATCTGCAATCATTTTCCGGCATTTCTCAGGCTTTTCTCATGCTTTTCCCTGAACAAACGAGAAACCTGATAAATCAGTTCTCCCCGCCCTGGCCTTCGGTATGAACATAATCCCTTTCTACCACCCAGTGCGGCTCATAATCCGTTCCGTCTTCAAAGCTCATTTCTTCTTCGGTAATGCCGAGATCATGAAGTCTCTGTGCAATGAATTCCTGTAAATTATCTTCATCCGTAACGGTTATCCCTGCATCGAAATAAATCTTTTCATTTTCATCACTCGGGAAACATACCTTTCCATCGGGATCATAGAAAACATATTTCTTTGCGGCTTTATACGCATCGTATTTGGCTTCGTCGTCATACATATCTTCCGTATACTCTTCAAATGAGTATTCATCACAAGTGTACTCACCAAATTCCTCCGCAAATGCGGGCAGATCATCCGGTACGTTTGCATTCGAAGGCAGCTGATTTCCGTATAAAACGGGACCTTCCAAACCCAAATGTGTCTCGCAGTCATAAGCGAACTCTCTCGTTCCATCCGCTTTGATATGATCATATCCGTTATAAAAAAGTGCAGCTCCACCGCTTCCGAAGGAATGATAATTTCCGTATTTGTTCATTTCTCCCTGCGCACGTCCCTGCGTGGAATAATTCTGAACAAGCGTCAGTTTTCCATCCTTCATTTTGATGTAATAATATTCGGTCATACCTTCGTGGTATTCTTCCGTATTGGTTTCCACATAAATCGCCATTTCCGGAACACCATCGTTTCCGCAGTCAATAAATGCGTATCCTACTTCCTGTACAACGATTCCCTCCGGTCCCCAGTGTTCCGGCAGTTCCTGATTCAGGGTATCCACCATCTCATCCAGTGTATAGGATTTGCCGGTTGTCAGGCCTTCCGTATTTTCATACTCCACATAAACCGAAGCATTTCCATTTATGAACTCCATGTAATCGTCTTCGGTTACGACATCCTCCTGTTCGTCAGCTTCCTTGACTCCACCCGTTTCCGGTTTCACCCAATCGGATTCGGATGTGTTTTCGACAACTACTTCAGATGCAATCTCCGATACGGTCTGACTCGAAATTTCCGTTATATTGACTCCGTTGCATCCGGCAAGGGATGCACTAAGAAGCGTAAAAATGCCTGCCGCTGCAATCCATTTTACGATTTTCTTTTTCATAATCTCCGTTTTCTCCCCTTTTCCACTGAAAAGAATTTCTGCAGAATTCTACCTTAATTTCCAGATATCACGGTTATATTCCTCAATGGTACGATCCGATGAGAAAAATCCTGCCTTTGCGATATTCACAAGCATCATCTTACGCCATTTTTCACGATCCTCATAATCCGCAATCATCTGATCCTTCACTTTGATATATTCTTCTAAATCAAGCAGCGTCATGAACCAGTCTTTGTTCAAAAGCTCGTTGTAGAGACGCTCCAAATTCTCTCTGCGTCCGACCTGCATGCAAAGTGTGGATACGATAAAATCAACCGCTTCCTTAATGACCGGAGATTCTTCATAGAATTTACGCGATACATAATCAGCTTTTGCATAATGGTCAATTACTTCCTCCGAAGAAGCACCGAATGTATAAATATTATCTTTTCCGACAAGCTCCGCAATTTCCACATTTGCACCATCCGCGGTACCTAATGTTACGGCGCCGTTTAACATGAATTTCATGTTTCCCGTACCGGATGCTTCCTTGCTGGCCAAGGAAATCTGTTCGGAAATATCACATGCCGGAATGATACGCTCTGCATAGGAAACATTGTAATTTTCCACCATTACCACACGAAGGTAAGGAGATACTTCCGGATCATTGTTAATAATTTTGCTCATGACAAGAATCAGATGAATGATATCCTGTGCAATGACATATGCAGGTGCCGCTTTCGCACCGAAAATAAAGGTAATCGGTCGTTCCGGCTTCTTTCCCGCTTTTACTTCAAGATATTTGTGAATGATATAAAGCACGTTCATCTGCTGACGCTTATATTCATGCAGACGCTTTGCCTGGATATCATAAATGGAATCCGGCGAAATATCGATGCCTTCTTTTTCTTTGATATAAGCGGCAAGCTCTTCTTTCTTGGTACGCTTAATCTGCTCTATTTTATTTAATACCTCTGCGTCATTTTCATACTGCAGTAATTTTTCAAGTTCGGAAGCATCCTTCTTGAATCCGTTTCCGATTAAGCCTTCGATTTCACCTGCAAGTGCGGGATTGCAGGATAATAACCATCTGCGGAATGTAATTCCGTTGGTCTTATTGTTAAACTTCTCCGGATAAATCTTATAAAATGCATTCAGCTCGGTATTCTTAAGAATTTCGGTATGCAGATATGCCACGCCGTTAATGGAAAATCCATAGTGAATATCGATATGGGCCATATGAACGCGGTTATTATTGTCGATAATCCATACGCGCTCATCATCGTATTTTTCCTTCACTCTGCGGTCAAGTTCCTGAATAATCGGAACAAGCTGCGGAACGACTCTTTCTAAATAATTGAGCGGCCATTTTTCCAGAGCTTCTGCAAGGATTGTGTGATTCGTGTATGCACAGGTCTTTGATACGATTTCAATTGCCTCATCCATGGAAATCGCTTTTTCCTCGGTCATGATGCGGATGAGTTCCGGAATGACCATGGTCGGATGCGTGTCGTTGATCTGAATTACCGCAAAATCATACATTCTGCGAAGGTCATATTTATGTTCATGCATGTCGCGGATGATTAACTGTGCGGCATTGCTGACCATGAAATACTGCTGATAAATACGAAGCAGATTTCCGGCTTCATCGGAATCATCCGGATATAAGAATAACGTAAGGTTCTTCTCGATGGCGGTTTTGTCAAAATTGATGCCGCGGCCTACAAGCGATTCATCCACGGTTTCCACATCAAACAAATGCAGCTTGTTTACACCGTTTTCGTACCCGATGACATCGATATCAAAAAGTCTGGATTTCACGGAAAAATCCTTAAATTTTACGTCAAAAGAAACATCGGTATGATTTAACCAGGACTGCGGTTCAATCCAGTCATTTTTCTCCGCGCACTGAAGATTATTGACAAATTCCTGTTTGAACAAACCGAAATGATAATTCAGTCCGATTCCATCGCCGGGATATCCGAGCGTTGCAATCGAATCCAGGAAACATGCGGCTAATCTTCCGAGTCCGCCGTTTCCAAGTGACGGTTCCGGCTCATACTCTTCAATCTCGGAAAGATTCAGTCCGTATTTTGCCATAACGTCCTTTACTTTATCGTATGCGCCTAAATTAAGCAGATTATTGGACAATAATTTTCCGATTAAGAATTCCGCGGAGATATAATATATTTTTTTCTCACCCGTAATATTCTCGGTAACTCTTGCATAATCCTTGGTAAAGGAAAGCAATACATAATATGCTTCTTTTACCGTAAGATCGCCAAGCCCTTTCCCGAAAAGCCGGTTCGCGGTATCCATAAGCTCCGTTTCCATACGTGCTTCAAACAGTTCCTTTTGAATCATTTCATCCTGTAATGACATTGCAGTACCTCATTCTTTCTTTCCATAAACGATTCTATTTTTTGTTATCTGATTTATTTATTTTCAGCTTCGGCTTCATTTTCCAGATCATAGATCTCATCCGAATCCAAACATTCATCCCAGGGAACGGGATCGAATCTTCCGTCTTTAAATTTGAATTTTTCCACAATGGAAAAAATAATACCGAAAAGAATTACAACAGCGGAAACGCTCCATCCTAAAACCGCATTCGCCCTCATGGAATATCCGTCTGCCGCACCGTAAACGCCATGACTCTTTGCAATCAGGGAATACATATTCCAGATAAAGAACCCGACTAACAGAACCGGTGCAATCACTTTGATGGAGATAAAGAACCACCATTTCGGCATTTTAAATTTCGTTGCATTCCGGTTAATTTCCTCAAGAATTTTTCCGGTTTTGAAAAACCAGCCGGCCGCAATCGTTTCCAGAATTCCGATGAATACGAGATTGATATTATTCGCATAATAATCAACGATATCCAGAAATGCAAGTCCGGAACCGGTTACAAAAATGATGGAAATCGCACTCGCAATCAGGCAGACAATAATTGTCGTTTTCTTCGCATCAAAGCGGAATTTATCGGAAACGGAAGCCGATACGCCTTCCACGATTGAGAATGCGGAATCGATTGCAAGCGTGCATAAGCAGAAATAAAAGATAAACGCAAAAACTGCGTTAAAGAATCCGCTTGATGTCAGCTTTACCATCGCCTGCGGATAAATAATAAACGCTGTCGCCACACCGGAAGTGGACATATTATCAAGCATTCCGACACCGCCCATCGTGGTAAACATTACAATACTCGACAACAGGCTCACCCCGAGATCGGAAAGTGCAATAATGACTGCATCCCTTGCAATATTCGTTGTTCTCGGGAGATAGGATCCGTATGCAAACATGATTGCCATCATAACCGAAAGGGAATAAAATACCTGACCTACTGCATCAATCCATACATCCGCCGTTCCCAGCTGGGAAAGGTTCGGAGTAATCATTTTCACAAGTCCGTCAATGCCGCCCGGCATAAGAATTCCCTTGACAGCCATAATCACGAGGCAGACTACCGGAGCAAACACGGTAAATTTAACAACCTTGGAAACGGAACTGGCACCGTTGCGGATGCAGACATAAATGAATACCCATGCAACCACAAGTGCAATCAGGGCTGCCGTGGAAGTCGTAAAGAAACCGTCCGTCGTACCGGTGGTCTGAATCGTTTCCAGCCAAACATTGCCGGCTCTTTCCGGATCTCCGGTGAGAGAGGCAAATTTCGGCGAAATAAAAGCCATCAGAATAACCCAGCCGAATACAACCGCATAATAGGTTACGATTACAAACGCATTGATGGTCGCAGACCAGCCGATCCATTGAAATTTCTTATTCAGTGCACCGATTGCGTGAATTGCTCCGCATTTGGTTTTGCGTCCCATGGAAATTTCCATCATAAGAAGAGGAATTCCAAGGATGACCATCATAATCAGATATACAAAAATAAACGTTCCGCCGCCGTATTTCGCCGCCAATCCCGGAAATCTCCATGCATTACCGAGTCCTACTGCGGAACCTACACTCGCTAAAATAAAAGTGAAACTGGAATTCCACTGTCCTCTTTTTTCTCCTGCCATCTCTTAATTTTCTTCTTTCTGTTTCTCTTTTGTATTATTCTATTTCTATTTTTTTATTATTCTATTTCTTTTC
>CACZRH010000222.1 GCA_902783455.1 uncultured Lachnospiraceae bacterium
ATGGTTGCAAATACCTATGAAGACATGCGTAAACGCGTGATTCTGCAGGTTGCAGATTATATCATGAGAGTCGATCCACTTCCCAACGACCCGAATAAACTGGAAAAGGCAGTCTATAAAAGAATGGATGATAAAGATTTGCTTGATCCGATTGCACACAGAGTCAGGGATTATTATCAGAAGAAAGCATTTAGTAAAGAGGCCGTAAAGGGTGACCCCGTCCTGAAGGCGGAACCCAAGAAGAATCCTGTCCCGGGTCACAATATTGGTTGACACAGTCCGTCTCTTTCAGTATAATCAAGAAATGCAGTAATTCTATGCATACGCAAAAAATTGATAAGTAATGTGGAAGGGAGTTTGCGTTATGGCTGAAGAAAAGAAGAATCTTTTTACCAGAGAAGGTTTGGAAGAGCTGGAAAAAGAGCTTATTTACAGAAAAGAAGATAAGAAGAGAGAAATCTCCGAAAAACTGAAAGAGGCAAGAGGACACGGAGATTTATCCGAAAACGCCGAGTACGAAGCAGCGCTGGAAGAGCAGCGCGACAACGATGCGAAGATCATCGAACTCGAGGCAATTTTAAAAGATGCAGAAGTTGCGGATGAAGGCGATATTGATAACAACAGAATATCCTTTGGATGTACGGTAACCGTATTGGATAAGGAGACAAAGGAAGAGCTTACTTACACGATTAAGGGCGCGAATGAAGTTGGCAGCGTGGCAGGAGTCATCTCCAATGAATCTCCTTTGGGAAAAGCCTTAATGGGTGCCAAGAAGGGCCAGACAGTAGATGTCGAATGTCCCGTCGGTGTACTGAAATATAAGGTTTTGAAATTTACCCGTGAAAAAAAGGCTGAATAACCCTGATACAGAACACCAAAAGGATTCCTTAAGGGGAATCCTTTTTCAAAAAGAAAAATCAAAAGAAATAATCAAAGAAATAATCACAAGAAAATAGCAGAAAAACAGTTTAAATACAGTTCAAATACAGAAAGAGCAGAGTGTTATGGCAGACAATAATCAGAATCAAAATCAGAACAATCAAAAAGGAAACGCACCCGCAGAGCAGGATATCGGACAGCTTTTAAAGGTTCGTCGCGAGAAGCTTGCGAATTTACAGGCAGCAGGCAAGGATCCGTTTGTTATAACCAAATACAATCAGACCCATCATTCCACCGAAGCAAAGGCAGAATACGAGGAGCTGGAAAAGAAGTTAATCGGTGACCGTCCGGAAGTGAATACCGACGGCATGGAGGAAGCGGATGCCAGGGCTGCAAAGAAAGCAGACTACGAAGAAAAGCGTGCCGTTATGGATGCCAACCCGATTCATGTAAGCATTGCCGGAAGACTTATGAGCAAGCGTGTCATGGGAAAAGCTTCCTTCGGAAACGTGCAGGATAAGCTTGGAAACATTCAGGTCTATGTATCCCGTGACGGTATCGGCGAAGAGTCCTATGCGGATTTCAAAAAATATGACGTCGGTGATATCGTGGGCGTGGAAGGCTATGTCTTCCGTACCATGATGGGTGAGATTTCCATTCATGCTGAGAAGGTAACCCTGCTTTGCAAATCCTTACAGATTCTGCCGGAAAAATACCACGGTCTTACCAATACCGATATCCGCTATCGTCAGAGATACGTGGATTTAATTATGAATGAAGAAGCAAAGAATACCTTCATTAAAAGATCCAAAATCATCAGCAGTATTCGTCGCTATCTTGATGATCAGGGCTTTATGGAAGTGGAAACCCCTATGCTTGTTGCAAACCCCGGCGGTGCCGCAGCAAGACCGTTCGAGACGCATTTCAATGCACTTGATGAGGATTTAAAGCTTCGTATTTCCCTGGAGCTTTACTTAAAGAGATTGATTGTAGGCGGACTTGAGAGAGTATATGAAATCGGAAGAGTATTCCGTAATGAAGGCCTGGATACCAGGCATAATCCGGAATTTACCTTAATGGAGCTTTATCAGGCATATACCGATTATCACGGAATGATGGATTTAACAGAGAACATGTTCCGTCATGTGGCGCAGGAAG
>CACZRH010000223.1 GCA_902783455.1 uncultured Lachnospiraceae bacterium
AAACATACAGAAAATGTAAAAGGGGCAGACTCCCATTTGGATTCTGCCCCTGATATTTTGTATTTTATATGGAATATAATCCGATTATGATCTGTTCTGAGCGGCAACAAGGCTCTCACCGCAATAGATTTTACGAAGCTTCGGCTTCTCAATCTTTCCGGTCGGATTTCTCGGAATGTCGGCAAAAATGATTTTATGCGGTCTTTTATAACGAGGCAGCTGATGACAGAACTCATTAACTTCCTCTTCCGTTAAGGAATAGCCGTCCTTTACCTCGATAATGGCTGCCGTAACCTCGCCGAGACGTTTATCGGGAATACCGATAACCGCAACATCCTTAATCGCAATATTGCTGCGTAAAAAGTCCTCAATCTGTACCGGATAAATATTCTCACCACCGGAAATAACAACATCTTTCTTACGATCTACCAGATAGATGAATCCATCCTCATCCTCCTGAGCCATATCACCGGTAAAGAGCCATCCGTCTTCCAAAACCTCGTTAGTTGCCGCTTCGTCATGATAATAGCATTCCATAACGCCGGGTCCCTTTACGGCAAGCTCTCCTACTTCTCCGCGTGCAACATCCTTGCGGTTTTCATCCACGATTCTGGTCTGCCATCCGAATCCTGCCTTACCGATGGCTCCTACCTTATGAATATTCTCCACACCTAAATGTACGCAGCCCGGTCCGATGGACTCGGAAAGACCGTAATTGGTATCGTACTGATGATTCGGGAATACCTTCTTCCATCTTGCAATAAGACTGGGCGGAACCGGCTGTGCACCGATATGCATTAGTCTCCACTGGGAAAGTTCATAATCTTCCAGTTTTACTTCTCCGCTGTCAATTGCATCCAGAATATCCTGTGCCCAGGGAACAAGAAGCCATACGATCGTACATTTTTCCTTGGAAATGGCATCCAGAATAACTTTTGGCTTGGTTCCCTTTAACAGAACTGCCTTTCCGCCTGCAAGGAAGGATCCGAACCAGTGCATTTTTGCGCCTGTATGATAAAGTGGCGGAATGCAAAGGAAAATATCATCCCTTGTCTGTCCATGATGGTTCTGCTCTACAATGCAGGAATGCACAAGACTTCTGTGTTTATGCAAAATTGCCTTCGGGAATCCTGTCGTTCCCGAGGAAAAATAAATGGCTGCATAATCATCATCCGTCAGGCGAATGTTTGGTGACTGACTGGATGCATTCGCGGTAAGCTCCGAATAGGATTCTGCAAAAGTCGGGCAATTCTCACCGACAAAGAAAAGAAGGCGGTTCTTTGAAATTCTTTCCGCAATCTCTTCCACACGGCCGATGAATTCGGGTCCGAACACAAGCACGTCAACTTCCGCAAGATTTAAGCAATACTCTATTTCATCCGATGCATAACGGAAATTAAGAGGTACTGCAAGGGCACCTGTTTTTAAAATACCGAAATAGATAGGAAGCCACTCCAGACAGTTCATCAAAAGGATTCCGACTTTATCGCCCTTTTTCACGCCTCTGGATAACAGCATATTCGCAAAACGATTTGCCTTTTCCTCAAATACATTCCAGGTAATTTCCCTTCTGTAATGCGTTGTGGGATTTGGCTCTATTAATTCATATTCTTTCCATGTAACCCTTCTGGTTTCCTGAATTTCCGGATTGATTTCCACCAGACAGATATCGTTCCCATATAACTTACAGTTTCTGTCCAGAATTTCTGTAATTGGCATTTTTCTTTGCTCCTTTTTGAATTGATCGTTGAATTTATTAAGAATCGTAATGAAAAAGTATTCATCTCACGGATGAATACCTTACTCATTATGCCACTTTAAAGCGCAAAAGTAAATACCCAAAAGAAAAACCAGGCGATTTGCCTGGATACTTTTCTTTCCCTTTATATAACTTATAAATTAATACATTTCAATGGTTTCAATCTGAAGCATAGATTTATAATCCACGTTTGCCTTCTCTATTTTCTTTCTGATTTCCATCTCATCCTTACACTTCAAAGCATTGGTAACATCCGGTGTCATATAAAACCCTCGGAATAATTTCTCAGCCAGATACTCATCCGTTTTGGTGTTATGCGCTATGAAATATTGCCCAGCCATAAGGCATTTCCCCCAACTACACTTATTTTTCCAAAAAGACAGACACAAAAAACAAACAATATCATATTGTTTATTTCATGTCACTATTTCTTTCGTCTATCAATAATTATAGGGGGAAGAAAATGAAAAGTCAACCTCTTGCAATTTTCGATGCAGGTAAAAAAAAGCCTGCATTTTTTGTTAATTATTCCAAAAAACGGCGAAATTTCAGTGTTTGACATATTCTTATCCTATGTTAAAATATTGTTGTTTGTTCGTTTCAAATTGAAACACAGAAATTTCATAATTTAAGGTCCTAAATCATATGAATATCGAGTCAAATGCACAGACACGCGCAGCTGTAATTGCCATTATCATCAAGGATTCCGATGTTGTAGGGGAAGTCAACGCAATCCTTCACGAATACAGCGATTTAATCATCGGAAGAATGGGAATTCCCTACCGTGAAAAGAATATGAATATCATCAGCGTTGTAGTGGACGGCCCCGTAGAAAAAACAAATGCTCTTGCAGGTCGTCTCGGAAGACTTTCCGGCGTCACTTCCAAGGCTGTATATGCGAATCCGACACAATAATTTATGAAAAAAATACATGGAGGCACACAATGAATGAACTAAAACCCATTAAAGAAGGAAAAGTACGTGAAATCTACGACAACGGCGACTCCCTGATCATGGTTGCAACGGACCGTATCAGCTGTTTTGACGTAATCTTAAACAACATCGTTACCAAAAAAGGCACGGTGCTTACCCAGATGAGCAAATTCTGGTTTGATTATACCGAAGACATTCTGCCGAACCACATGATTTCCGTAGATGTCAACGATATGCCGGAATTCTTCCGTCAGGAGAAGTTCGACGGCAATTCCATGATGGTGAAGAAACTGGAAATGCTCCCGATTGAATGCATTGTACGCGGTTACATCACCGGAAGCGGCTGGGCAAGCTACAAAGAAAACGGCACCGTTTGCGGCATTACCCTTCCGGAAGGATTAAAGGAATCCGACAAGCTGCCTGAACCCATCTATACTCCCTCCACGAAAGCGGAAATCGGCGACCATGATGAAAACATTTCTTTTGAGCGTTCCATTGAAGTTTTGGAGAAGATTTATCCGGGAAAAGGGGAAGAATATGCATCCAAGCTTCGCGACTATACAATTGCTCTTTATAAAAAATGTGCAGATTATGCTCTTTCCAAGGGCATCATCATCGCTGATACGAAATTTGAATTCGGTCTCGATGAAAACGGAAACATTGTGATTGGTGACGAAATGTTAACTCCCGACAGCTCCCGTTTCTGGCCGCTCGAAGGATATGAAGCAGGACATTCCCAGCCTTCCTTTGACAAACAGTTTGCAAGAGACTGGCTTAAAGCGAATGAAGGTCACAACTGGACGCTTCCGCAGGACATCGTGGATAAGACGATTGCAAAATATTTAGAAGCATACGAAAAGCTGACAGGCAAACCGTTATGACTTAACTGCCATTTATGAAAAATACCTGCAGTTTCGCTTAAGCAATAATAATTTTGACAAAGATTGTATATAAAAAATCACCGGACTCATATCAAAGACCGGTGATTTTTTGTTGATTTTATTAATTTTGGTGTTTTTTTCGAATTCACTTCGCGGACTAATCAGGAAAATAACGGATTCTTCTACTTCGCTTCCGCTCCGGATTTATTCTTACCAAGTGTAAGTTTCAAAACAAACAGTGTTCCGATGGTTAATACAACACCGATTAAAAGGCTGATAACCGCATTTTGAATCAAACCTGCAAAAATATATGTTACAAAGCTGACACCCGCCACCGTCAATGCATAAGGAAGCTGTGAAGAAACATGGTTAACATGCTTAATCTGTGCCCCCGCACTGGCCATAATCGTGGTATCGGAAATCGGTGAGCAATGGTCACCGCATACCGCACCTGCAAGGCAGGAGGAAATACCGATTACGAATAATGTGCTTTCCGGAGGGAAAATTGCGGTTACAATCGGAATTAAGATACCGAAGGTTCCCCAGGAAGTACCGGTTGCAAATGCCAGGAAGCATGCAACTAAGAAAATGATTGCCGGAAGGAACATATGAAGTCCTCCTGCAGCATTTTCCATCAAATCGTGAACAAGCTCGGCAGCACCGAGATTTGCAGTCAAGGTCTTTAAGGATACTGCCAAAGTCAAAATCAGAATCGGAGGTACCATCGCAAAGAAGCCCTTCGGAATACATTCCATCGCATCCTTGAAGCTGATTACTCTTCTTGCAACCAGATAAATCATCGTAAAGATCAGTGCAATCAATGCACCCCAGGGAAGACCGATTGTGGAATCGGTATTTGCAAATGCATCAATAAAATTCCATGCACAGTCTGTGCCACCCCAGAAATCCACACCGAAGAATCCGCCGATGTAAATCATACCGATGATACAGGTAATAATTAAAACGGCAACCGGAAGTACAAGGTCAATCATGCGGCCTTTCGGATTGAATGCTTCATCCTTTCCTTCGTTTCCCGCACCGACATCACCTGTTAATTCCGCCATTCTTTCAAATTTCTTCATCGGACCGTAATCAAATTTCATTAACGTAATGCCGATGATGAAAACAAAAGTAAGCAGGGAATAGAAATTGTAAGGAATTGCCTTGATAAAGAGCTGAATTCCGGAAATTCCCGTGTTTGCATCCGCCGCAACGGAGCTGACTGCTGCTGCCCAGGAAGATACCGGAGCTATCATACATACCGGAGCTGCCGTCGCATCAATCAGATAGGAAAGTTTCGCTCTGGATATTTTCTGACGGTCCGTAATCGGTCTCATAACGGAACCGACTGTCAGACAGTTAAAATAGTCATCAACGAAGATTAAAACACCGAGTACAAATGTCGCAATGGATGCACCGACCTTGGTCTTGATATTTTTTTCCGCCCAGCGTCCGAATGCTGCAGAACCACCGGCTTTGTTAATCAAAGCAACAATGATTCCGAGAATAATCAGGAAAAGGAAAATTCCGGCGGTTCCCTCAATTGCGGAAATCAATCCGTCATTTATGATGGTATCCATCGTTTTTGCCAGAAAGTTTCCGATTCCGTCTGCACTTGTCGGAAATCCGACTACAAATATTGCACCGATTACTACGCCCACAAACAATGATGAATACGCTTCTTTGGTAATCAGGGCCAGATTAATCGCCACCAGTGGCGGAACCAGGGCCCATAACGTACCGTACATTTCCATTTTTCAGTCCTCCTTAATGTTACAAAAACCTTTTAATAAAATAACATATTTACACATTAAAGTACAGAGACAGGTAAATTATTACGCTTTCAGCAACTCCAGAATAAATTCCCGGACTCTCTCCACACTCATCAGATCCAGTTTTTCCCTG
>CACZRH010000224.1 GCA_902783455.1 uncultured Lachnospiraceae bacterium
TAAAAAGAAAAGCCTTACTAAAGGCAACTGACAAAACTCAGATAACAAAAAGACGATGATAGAAAAACCTTAAATAAAGCCCCGCAATACGCGGGGCTCTCCTTTTTTATTCAACCGCAGTTATTTTGCCAGCTGATATTTTTTCGCAAAAATATACATACTGTTTGTCAAATGATTATCCACCGAATCAACGGTCACAACAACGATGTCATTTTCCTTGATTCCGAGAACTTCATTCCGATTGGCATCATCCGTGATGATAGTCACCCACACGTTCGCCTTTGCGTTCATATCCGGCATCATATAAATAATGCCGGCTGCACTGTCCATGGATGCCCGTACCTTAATGGTTTTTCCTGTCAAATCCGTTCCGCCCTTGTACGCAGCAGCCGCATCTGAAACAGTATCATAGTCGGCTGAAACCTTCGGAGCTGAGCTGCAACCTCCTACTACCAAAAGCATCGCCGCAAGCAAAATAATCATCAACTTCTTCATCTTCGTTTCCTCCCGATTTTTTTACACTCACTCCTCCGGAAGCTGTATCCCAAAACGCTTCAATTTTTCCAGCAACTGTTCCACCTCGGATTTCTCCGGTTCGATTCCGTCCATTTCCTTGCGGATTTTCATCATGTAACGGTCCGTCAGGGTAATCATGTCGGAACACTGTTTCAGCTGCTCGCGAATGTGCTCCGGGTCTGCAATTTTTTTCTTATATTTCATCTGATGCTCAAGACTCGCCCAAAAATCCATCGCTACGGTTCTGATCTGAATCTCGGCAAACACCTTCTTCATCCCTTCTTCAAAATACACCGGAACCTTCACGATTAAATGCAGACTTCTGTACCCGTTCGGCTTGGGATTCGCGATATAGTCCTTGGTTTGAACCAGCTCAATGTCCTCCTGTTTCACCAGCGCTTCCGCCATCCGGTAAATATCGTCCTCGTAAGAGCAAATCACGCGCACACCGGCGATATCATAAAGATTCTCCTCGATGTTTTCCCGACTGATCAAAAGCCCCTTCTTCTCCAATTTTTGCATGATGCTGACCTGACTTTTCAATCGCGACTGAATGGAATGAATCGGATTTCGCTGATAACGCACCTCGTATTCCTTGTTCAAAATGGCTAATTTTGTCCGGATTTCCTGAATCGCCGCGCTGTAATAAAGCATCAGTTCCTTGATATTGAGCATTTCATCCAGCATTTCATTTGCGGTGGAAAAAATCATCTCCGTAGAAATTGACTGCCCGCTCAGTATCTCTGCCGGCAGGTTAATCTGCTCCAGATCATCGCCGAAACCGTCATCTGAACCACCCATAATAATTTTGTTGTCTTCGTCATTCATTCCAAAATACTCCCTTGCCGGAAACTCAAAATGACACTTGGGGACGGGGACGTTGTGTCATTTTTTCCGCCTGTTCAAACTCTTATTTCTTTCTCACAAAATTCCTTGCCTTACCGCCACTCAGCTGCAACGTCAGCTTGTCATCCGCCACTGTATAATCGTATACGAAAACCATCCCGTAATCGCTCTCATTCACGGTGATTGTGCAGGCGGATTCATCAACAGTATAGGTTCCGTTAACATACAGGCCGTCGCCCGCATCATCTCTGTAAACGCCGCTTTTCGTAAACGATACGGTCGAGATTTCGTCTCCGATTCCCTTCCATGTGCCCAGCAGATCTTCACTGCTTCCGCCGCCGACCGTCTGTTCAACGACCACTTCCTTCTTTCCGCATGCTGCAAGGCTTAACGCCGCCACCAGCACCAAAACAATCGATAAAATTCTTACGGTTTTTTTCATTTTTTAACTCCTTTTTTCTCCTTTTACTTACAAAATTTCTGTTTACATGCACATATTTTTTTATATACAAATCTTCTTTTTGCATGCATATCTTCTTTTTACAAACAAATCTTTGTTCACATATGCGCCTTCATTATCATACGAAAAAATCTCCGCCCTCGCAACATCACAAAATTCCGGGCTCATTATTTCTGGCTTAAACCATCTAATCAGCTTCCTTATCCAATCAGCTCCCTGATTCGCTCCACCGTTTCCTCGATGGATGTCGCCTTCTCTTCCACGATAAAATCCGCGTATTTTTCATACAAAATACTTCTGCTGTCAAACATCTCATCCAGAGTCTCGCCGTCCTTCAGCACCACACCGCGCTGCTTAATGTCGTGAAGCCGCCTGAAAAGTTCCTCTTTTTCCACCTTCAGATAAACAACAGCGCCGTCCTCCTTCAAATGCCTCATCGCCGCATCGCTGTATACCGCACTTCCGCCCGTTGCAATGATGGAATTTTTCACCTGAATGGATAAAATCGCAGCCTCCTCGCAACGAAGAAAAACTTCAATTCCTCTCTCTTCCTGGATTTCGCAGAGCCTGGCATTTTCCCTTTTCTGAATCACCAGGTCCGTATCGATAAAATCCATGCCAAGCACTTTTGCCAGAATAACGCCAACCGTACTCTTTCCCGACGCCGGCATACCGATTAATATAATATTTGACACATGGGGACGGGGATGTTGTGTCATTTTTTCAAACATATTGATTTTCCTTTTCAATCATTTTATAATTTAACTCTAAATATTTATTCTATAAAAATATCTGATTCCATTCGATTATCACTTCCTATAATCGCTGTTCAGAATTAATAATCACAGTTCAGAATTCATTATTCGATAACACTGTTCAACAGTAAAACTATCCGTATTTGATAACTCTATTCAACTGTAAAGCAATTCCATATTCGGTAATTCTATTTAACAGTAAAAACTATTCCATATAAGTTAACTCTATTCCATTTTTACTCTATCAATAATCAAGATTCAATTCAGTAATCATGGTCCGATTATCACAGTTTTGCATCTATTTTTTCTAAACCAAATTTCTCATTAAAGGAGGCGCCATGTCAAGAAAACCCAGAATTCTCAGTTCAACCGGCATTTATCATGTCATACTTCGGTCTGTTAATCAGCACATAATCTTTGAAGAAGATGCGGATTATCACAAATTTCTTTACATTTTATCAGATTGCAGGAAAAAATTTGACATCGAAATATACGCTTATTGCCTGATGGATAACCACATTCATATGATGATTTACTCACCACCCGATCAGCTGGCAAGCCTCTTCCAAAGCCTTGGAACAAGATTTGCCCGTTGGTATAATATAAAATACTCGCGCACCGGCCATCTCTTCCAGGAACGTTTCCACAGTACGGCGATTGACAGCGAGGGCTATTTTTTATCAACCCTGGTCTACATCCACAACAACCCCGTCCGTGCTAACGCGTGCCGTTACCCGGCAGAATATCGCTGGAGCAGTTATAAGGCATATTACGGCGAAAAAAATCCCCTGGTCAA
>CACZRH010000225.1 GCA_902783455.1 uncultured Lachnospiraceae bacterium
ACCGAAACGCTCAATCCGATTCTTCATATCTTCCGTTTCCAGACCCGGATTACAGGTTCCGCCGAGATCTCCCTTTACGTCTGCCAGAAAAACAGGTACTCCGATGCTTGAAAAGGATTCCGCCAAAACCTTTAACGTAACGGTTTTTCCGGTACCGGTCGCTCCTGCAATCATACCGTGACGGTTCGCCATTTTCGGCAGTGCACAGATTTTTTCATCGCCCGATTTTCCAAACCAGATTTTGTTTTCACTTAACATTTTAAATCCCCCCTGCTTTATAAATTTACTGAATATCAGTTTATTTCACAAAGTTCTACCTTCACATCCCCCGCTGAATCTATCTCTATCATAGCATAAGTCGGTTTTCTCGAAAACTGTCTCGGATAACTCAGACTACCCGGATTCACCACATGAATTCCGCCTGTCACTTCATAATACGGTCTGTGTGTATGTCCGAACAGTACGAAATCGCAGCCCCTGCTTCTTCCCTCATCCACCAGTCTTTCATATCCGGAAGAAACATTGTAATGATGCCCGTGCGTTACGAAAAATCGCTTCCCTCCGTAATCAAAAACGCGGTCTTTCGGCAGATTGGAGAAAAAATCGTTATTCCCCATGACTGCAGCAAAAGGGCAATCCACAAAGCGGGACATCTCATCCTCGCTTCCCTGCGTATCACCGCAATGAATCACCATATCAACAGGCTTAACCTGTTTATATAAATCATAGAATCTTCTGTCTATGCCATGTGTATCGCTGACTACCAGTATTTTAAAACCCATGCTTTTTCTTTCAGTTCTCCAGTTATTTGTTGTAAAAAACTTCTTACAGTTCGTCTAATTTCGACAAAATCTCCCACATTCTGCGAAATGCCTTTCCGCGATGCGAAATCAGATTTTTTTCTTCCATCGGAAGCTCTCCGGAACTGACATCATAACCATCCGGACGAAAAATCGGATCATAACCGAAACCGTTTACGCCTCTTTCTTCATATCCGATTCTGCCCTCCATCGTCTTCGTAACGATAATCTCTTCTCCGTTCGGAAAAGCTGCTGCTACGGCACATACAAACCGGGCCGTACGCTTTTCATCCGGAACACCGTCAAGACGTTCCAGTATTTTTGCATTTTTAATCGAATAAGGAGTATCCTCCCCCAAATACCGCGCCGAATAAATACCGGGTTCTTTGTTTAAATAATCCACTTCAAGACCGGAATCGTCTGCCAAAACAGGTTCCTTACATATTTCGCAGACAGCTTTTGCTTTAATCAGCGCATTCTCTGCAAACGTCGAGCCGTTTTCTTCAATTTCAACACTGACTCCTGCTTCTTTCATGGAAATCACTTCGTATTCGGGATCCGTGATAATGGACTTGATTTCATCCATCTTTCCGACATTACCCGTAGCTATAATAATTCTTTTCATAATAAGGAATCTTCCTCTCCGATTTGTATGATATGATTAATCTGTTTCAATCAAAAAATATAAATTTGAAAGAGATATAAAAACCAAAAACCCATACATATTGTTTATATCATATTCAACCCCGATAAACAATGCCTTTTACAATATATTGAAAGTTAATTTATGATTTAACTTTTATATTTTTCTTGACTTTTTCAGTCATTTATCGTGCTATCCCTTGCCATGAGCGGATTGCAACCCCATTATTCATCCTTTTTTTCCTTTTTGGGAGGTTTCGGTCCGTTGTATTGCAAATAATAGGTTTTCATCATGCCATTGTAGATTTTTCGGTTCTTATCTGCCTTTTTTCCGATGTCTTTTTCCGCATTTTCATACGAAGTAATCAGATACATCGACCAGGAATCAAGAGCCTTATATCTCTCTCCGATCAAATGATAAAGTGCGGGTAGATTTTTCTTTTCCTCCAAACGTTCTCCATAAGGAGGATTCGTAATTAAGAACCCATATTTCTTCGGATGTGAAAGTGCGGCAACATCACGAACCTGGAAATGAATCAGGCGATCCACCCCTGCCATTTCCGCGTTCTGTCGTGCGATTTTAATCATCTCAGGGTCCAAATCATAGGCCTGAATATCCAAACTTTCCTTAGAGAGCTTGTGATCAATCCTGTCATTGGCATCCTCAATACAATCATACCAGTCTTTCGGTTTCACAATATGTTTCCACCGTTCCGCCGTAAACTCCCGATTCATTCCCGGCGCAATTCCGGCAGCCATCAATGCTGCTTCAATCGGAATCGTACCGCTTCCGCAGAAAGGATCCACTAAAATTCTGTCCTTTTTCCATGGTGTCAGCATAATAAGCGCTGCAGCCAGATTCTCTGCAATCGGCGCTTTCGCAGTCAGCTTGCGATACCCTCTTTTATGCAATGACACTCCGGTCGTATCAAGGCCCACCGTAACTTCATCATTTTTGATAAAGACTCTTACCGGAAATTCCTCTCCCGTTTCTTCAAACCATTCCACGCCGTAATGATTCTTCATTCGTTCCACCATGGCTTTTTTCATAATGGACTGAATATCGGAAGGAGAAAACAGTTTGCTTTTTACGCTGGCAGCTTTTGTTACCCAGAATTTTGCATCCACCGGAAGATAATCCTCCCATGGAATATTACGAGTTCCCTGAAACAGTTCTTCAAAGGATTCCGCATGAAAAGTACCAACACACAAAAGAATCCGCTCGGCAGTTCTTAAAAAAATGTTGCCATAGCAGATTGCCTGTGCATCCCCGATAAAGCATACTCTTCCATCGGTTACTTCTTCCACGTCGTAACCAAGATCCAATATTTCTCTTTTTAATACCGCTTCCAGTCCGAAATGGCAGGGAGCTATCAGTTTTAAATATTCCATGTTTTTATTTTACCCTTATTTTACTAAATTCGCTACACAAAAATATACCATGTCACATCCTTATGCCTCGAAGAATCAAATAACCATATGCTGACGTATACACAAAAAAAGGATTCGCAAAAGCGAATCCTTTTTTATTATAAGCAATATTGTAAAATCAACCTTTTACGGAACCAAGTGCAACACCACCAACGATGTACTTGGAAAGCGCTAAGTAAACAACGATAACAGGGAAGATGGATAACATAATCATCATGTAAACCTGACCCATATCGAACTTCATATAGTCTGCGGAACGAAGTGTTGCAATCAAAATCGGCAACGTTTTGTTCTTATCGGACTTGATGATAAGGGAAGGAGTAAAGTAATTGTTCCAGCTGCTTACAAAGGTGAAGATTGCCTGTACTGCAATTGCCGGTTTCATCATCGGGATAACGATGGTGTTGAAAGTTCTGAACTCACCGGATCCGTCGATACGTGCTGCCTCAATAATGGAAAGAGGAAGTGTGGAATCCATGTACTGCTTCATATAGAAGAAAGTTACAGGAGCTGCAATTGCAGGAAGTATCAAAGGAATAAAAGTATCATGAAGACGAATGTTTCTCATGAACTGTACGAAACCAAGTGCGGTAACCTGTTTCGGAATCGTCATAATCATGAGGATAAAAGTAAAGATAAATTTCTTTAATTTAAAGTCATAGCAATGAATTGCATAAGCTGTCATGGAAGAGAAATAGGTAGATAAAATCGCGCTCGCACCTGCGATAATAACGGAGTTTAACATACCTCTCCAAATATTAATGGAGCTCTTCATCAGGCTCATAAAGTTCGCACCGAAATACTTACCGAAGAAGATATGGAATCTACCACCGGAAAGCTCTGCATTACTATGTGTAGCATTAATTAACAAAATATAAAACCAGAAAAGGCAGAGTAAGCAAAGCAGAATCAGAACGATATTGGCAACAACACGTCTTAATCTGATACCGCCCGTCACTTTCTCTTTATCCATCTGGAGTTGCATAGCACCTTCTTTAGCCATAATCTATCTCCTCCTAATCTTCTTTTCCATTGGAAACTTTATAAACAACCATACTCAGACCACCGGTAATGATGAACAGTACAACGGAAAGCGCACCACCCATACCATAGTTCTTAGAGGTACTGATATGTCTGTTCAACCACATAATCAGGGTCATTGCACTGTTAGCAGGTGAACCATGTCCGTTTGTCAAAATCTGCGGAACATCGAACATCTGCAAACCACCGATTAAAGAGGTGATAACTACATATACTAAAATGGGACGAAGCAAAGGTAATGTAATTCTGAAGAATACCTGAGTGGGCGTAGCGCCGTCCACTTCTGCCGCTTCGTAAAGGGAAGGGTCAATACCCAACATACCTGCCATCAAAAGGATGGTCGTATTACCGAACCACATAAGGAAGTTCATGAAACCTACCAGGATACGTGTCGCTGCAATTTCCTGGAAGAAAATGTACGGCTTATTGATTACGTGTAAGGTATTTACCAGAAGTGCATTGATCGGTCCGGTTTCGGAGAACAATGCAAAGAATAACATAGAGAATGCGGATGCCATAATCAGGTTCGGAAGATAAATGATTACTTTGTAAGCACCTGCTGCTTTTAATCTGAGTCTTCCGTCAGAAAACCATGCACCCAAAAGCAAAGATACGAGAATCTGAGGGATGAAACCGATCAACCACATGATTGCCGTATTTGCTGTATACTTGAGCAAATCCTTGCCGGAAAACAAGGAGATGTAATTTGCAATTCCAATAAAATTCGGTCCAACCTGGGTCATACCACTCATATAATTTTCAAAGAAACTATAATAAATGGTCATAACAAGGGGAATTAGCTGAAAGAAACAATAAACAGCGATAAAAGGAATCAAAAAGATATAACCCCATTTGTTAAAGCTGACTACTTTTCCTCTTTTTGCCTGCTTCATATAATACCGTCCTCCATTTCGTGCTTATTATCGACTTGCGCTTAAGTCACATAGTCTTGATAAGTTTAAGATTAAATTATGGGTTACGATTCCTTACCCCCTCTGATAAGTTAAAATACCCATAATTCAAAAAAATAACAAGTGTGCCTGCCTTTAGGGGGCAGGCACACCCATTACCTTAATTCACATTTCCGTCAATGATTAACGGGAAAGTTCAGGATAGGTCTCCTCAACGATGGTGTAGAAGTTATCCCAAGCAGTGTCAATATCAACCTTGCCGGTGAAGTAGTCAGTCATAGCGGTCTGAATTCCTTCGTTGCAGATCTGATCATAGATGGTCATGTTGCTTACATCGATGTTTGCAAGAGCGTCTTCAAAGATGCCGTAAGGATTCTGTCCACCAAGTACGTCGTTACCATAGGAAGCATCAGCTGCATACTTAGCAACGATAGTCTTGTTGTTTACGTTGTCGCCGTAATCTTCGATGATGGAGGTAAGAACGCCTTCATCCATAGTCATGGTCTTAAGAATTTCAGCTGCAGTCTTAGCATTATCAGTCTTGTCAGCTACACATACCCAAGTACCGCCCCAGTAATGAGCCTGAGGTCCCTGGCAAAGAGCCCAGCCGCCCTTATCAGCGATGGAATCTCCGGATCCCTTCTGCATGCAGAAGTCGAAGTACCAAGCGGGTCCGAATACGCAGAAGGAAATGTTCTTCTGGAAGTCTTCGTTGGTA
>CACZRH010000226.1 GCA_902783455.1 uncultured Lachnospiraceae bacterium
AAAGCCCTAAAACTCATTTTGTCCTTGACACGGGGTACACTTTATTTCATTTACAGTGAAAACCTGCAGGCATTGAAAAACAAGACTTTGTAGACATGTGTAAACGAATTTAAAAACGCCACTGCCTTCTTCAAATCCCGGCTTCTCCGCTTAAACCCCGCAGAAATAAAGCCTGCGGGGTTTTGCTTTGTCTTTTTGTCCTGTGCCGTAAAATGCCGTTAAGGCTGGCTGTTACTCGTTGCGTTACTCGTTAAAATAGCCCCGGGTTTCCCCGGGGCGTTAGTTAAATCACTCTTCTTCGTCTTCTTCTTTTTCCGTCATTTTGTCAGCGTCTTTTTCCCACTTTTCAAAATAAGAATCAAAATCAAGCCCGGTTCCATCCAGTTCATCACGGATCGCGTCCATTTCTTCCTCATTATTTTCCGTATAGGCTCTGATATATCTCGGTCTATACATCGGAAGCAATCGAAGACATAACAGCCTTTTCCGGGTTTTCTACACCGGCATCGCGGAGTTTCTCAATGCAGATATCAATCGAATCGGCATCGCCGCGCTTCGCTGCATCAACCGCTTCAGCCTTGTATCCGTCAATCGTTTGCTTTTTGATCCGTTCGTCAGACCGGTTGATAATGCCCTGGATCGGATTGTCAATGGACTTCAGCACCCATTCACTGCCCTTCATGGTCACATCTTTGTTCACATGATATTCAGCATTCTTTGTAGCAAAGGTCCAGATAACGTTACAGTTCAGCTAAGCATCAGTTTATTATTTGTGGCGGATGTAAAAAGACTCTTTATGAAAGCCATCCTTCCCGTTTTTTAGCTGGTCCCTTGTAAGATCCCGATGCCATGGATAGTCCCCGTTTTCATTATTCTTGTTTGGATAGCCGTTTTCCGACGCGCTGTGCAGCGATTCAAACCCGCTCCATCCGTTCGCCCGGGAGTTGTCTTCAACCAAATGAAGCATTTCATGAACGATTATACCGATTTGTATGGAATAGGACACACCATCCATGGTGTAGTAGGTACGCTTCAGATCAACATTGTTGATGATCATCGCTCTGCAGGGGGTTCCGCCATTCTCAATAGTAAAGGGGCTTAATCCATACCAACCTTCCGTTCCCTCCAGATATGAAATCGGCGCATATACAACCACGCACTGGATGTCCCTGGTTGCCAAAAGATCGCTGAAATCCGCATCTCCCCCCGGGCCATAAGTCAGCGCACGGAAACCCTTCCCATTGTCACCGGAAACGGAAGTAATCGGTTCGGAGATTCGGACCACTTCCACGGTTCCGATCCGCATGCGTCCTCCGGTGATCCCTTCCATGGTATATTTAATGTTATCCGCATAATAATAGATCTCAGAGATTTGCTTTTCCGAAAAGGTTTTGTGGAAATTGCCGACATCCGCCCTTTCATATATGACAAACAGGATATTCCAAATATTGTTGGTCTCCCCGGCGCTGTCGCTTACGGTCACCTTGATTTCATTGCTCTGCCGTTGGACGCCGTTACAATCAGCCGTGAGACAGTAATACCATTCGCCGAGGTCGATCCTCCGCGGGACGATTCCGTATCCGTCCATTGTTTTTTTGTCGAAACCGGCAACATACTCATAATCTCCGTCTGCACGCCGCCTCCAGAGGTGGATGTAAGAAGCGCCGGAATCCTCCTCGTACCAGCTCAGGGCGAACCGTTGTCCCGGCTTCAGAAATGCCCTGTTGGTATAAAGATTCAGATCACTTTTCGCTTTCCCTCTGCCGCCTGATTTGACATAAACAGAAACTTCGTTGCTCTGATGGATATCATCGTGATATTTCACCATGATCAGGAAACTCCATTTCCCTGGGCGGGTTTTGCTGAGTGTATATCCGTCACAACTGGCATCCACAGTGGAAAGCGATTGAAAATCTTCTTCCTCATAGCGGTAAAACAACCACACCTGCTCCGCATAAGGCTCATGCCAGCTGAGAGAAAAAGGTTCTCCCAGATCCGCTACATCCTTGTTGATATAGATTCTCGGATCATCGAAAGTTGCCTGAGATTCACTTGTGGGCAGGTAAACAAACAAAAGCAGGAAGGCAAAAAACAGAAGCAGAGAAGCAGGTTTTAAGCCGATCTGTCCTCTGTTCCCGGAGAAAATTCGGTGAGAAGCATTTGACGCCATGAACGAAAACATAGCTGTTTACCTCCTGAAAGCATTCTTTCGGTACTGCACATTTATATTATAATTATACCAAATCCTTCTGATCTTCTTCAACCTTAAGTCTCCATTTCTGAATAATGCATCGCTTGATTCTGACGGGATCATTGCAAACAATGAATCCCATATCATCCGACTGTCTTTGGC
>CACZRH010000227.1 GCA_902783455.1 uncultured Lachnospiraceae bacterium
CATGATCTGCTGTAAGAACTTTACCTGCTTCTCCACGGAAGCCGTCTGTTCCGAAATACTTCATTTTTCTTACCTCTTATCTATAAAAAGTTATGTATTCACACACTGAATAATTATACCATAAATCAATATGCGTTCCACAGAAATATTTGTTTATTTTCCCGGATGAAAATATCAATTTTCGGTATGAATTTTGCGCCAACTTTTATATAATTGTTTCGAAACAAAACAAAGGAGATTTCATATGAAGTGTATATCTTGGAACGTTAACGGAATCAGAGCCTGCGTGGGAAAAGGCTTTTATGATTTTTTCAATGAAATAGATGCGGATATCTTCTGTCTGCAGGAAACTAAAATGCAAGAAGGACAGCTTATCATGGATACTCCCGGCTATCATCAGTACTTTAATTATGCTGAGAAAAAGGGATATTCCGGAACTGCGATTTTTTCAAAGAGAGAGCCATTAAATGTAACCTATGGCATCGGCATTGAAGAGCATGATCATGAAGGACGTGTGATTACTGCCGAATTTGATGATTTTTACATCATTGACGTCTATGTTCCGAATTCGCAAAGAGAGCTGACCAGGCTTGATTACAGGGAAACCTGGGAGGCAGCATTTTTAGAATATATCTTAAAACTGGAAAAGAAAAAGCCGGTTATTTACTGCGGGGATTTAAATGTTGCGCATGAAGAAATCGATTTAAAGAATCCGAAGAGCAATCACAATAATGCCGGGTTTACGGACCGTGAAAGAGCCTGCTTTTCCAAGGTTTTGGAGAGCGGTTATCTGGATTCCTTCCGTTATTTTTATCCGGATACGAGGGATGCGTATTCCTGGTGGTCTTACATGTTTCATGCAAGAGAGAAGAATGCCGGATGGCGGATTGACTATTTTGTTGTTTCCAACCGGTTAAAGGACAGAATGAAGGATGCATCCATTCATCCCGAGGTGATGGGATCGGATCACTGCCCGGTAGAACTGCAGCTGGAATGATTGCCGGAATGATTGCCCCATGGAAATGCAGCCGGAATGAATGCTACATGGGATTGCTAATTATAATAATTGCCGGCAGAGCAACTGAAATGACAGCCGGAAGATATCACAGGAAAAGAATTCAGGTAAATTGGGAAAGAGAGGATTATCGTATGTCAAAGAAAATCGGAATTTTTGCCATCGTTTTAGCATTAATCAGCATCGCCGTTTCGCTGTTTACAATGGGCTATTGCCTGAAACTGTTTGAATTCGGAAATAAAACCGAAGAAACGGAAGAATCCGATGTCGGTATGCAGAAGCGGACCCAGTATGTTATGTACGTCGGAACCAATGATAAGGATACCTATCAGATTGAAATGAGTGAAGCTGAAGCGAAAGATATAGTGGATCAGATCTGCTTAAAATACATGAAGGGATATACGCTGGACGAAGCGACCGGTTCCTGGGTTGACGAGGCCGGCGTCCGAATCCATGAATATACACTCGTCTGCTATTTTGACGATCCCGAACCGGAAGATGTGTATTCTGCTGCAGATGAGATTCTGCATGCATTAAACCAGAGTTCGATTTTAATTGAATCCAATGAGATTTCGATGGAATATTATTCCGGAAAATAAACCGCAATTCATAGATTCAGGAATGGCAGCAGGCCGTCGTGATTATTATCGGAAAAGGTAATAAAATCGGCGGCTTTTTTTGCGCCTTTTGAACCGTTTACGAGTGCGACACCGTGTGCTGCTTCGGCGAGCATGGAAATATCATTATCCTGGTCCGCAAAAGCGTAGGAATTCTCAAACGGGATATTCAGAATGTCACACATTTTATGAAGCGCAATGCCTTTTCCGGAGGTTATGGGAATCATTTCCAGGAATTTGTCATTGCTGAAAATACACTGAACCCGGTCGGAAAATTTTTCAAGAATTTCTTTTTGAAGATTTTCTAAAATGGAACGGTCCGTCAAATGCATGATAATGATTTTATACGGGCAGGGCTCTTCGGCAAGAACATCTTCGCATACCCGGTATTCCATCCGTACATAGTCGGAATAGAAGCGCAGTTCGTCGGTTTCGCGTTCGGCGATGACTTCCCGCTCGGTGTAGGTATGAAAATGCAGATTGTGTTTTTGCGCAATCCTTTTGATTTCCAGTGCTGTGTCCGCATCGAGTACTTCTTTATGAAGTAATTTTCCCTGACCTGAATCGTAGATGCAGCCGCCGTTGAAGGCACTGATTAACGGCTTGTATTTTTGAAGATCCAAAGAATCCACGAGCCTTAAAATGCTGGTAAGAGGCCGACCGGTGGAAATGGTAAATACATAGCCTTTTTGAATTATTTTTTCCAATGCATCCCGTGTTGCCGGCGTAATCTGTTTTTGGTCATTAAGCAGGGTGCCGTCCATATCGAAGGTAAGAAGTCCCGGCGCAGAAGGGGCATCTTCAGTTTCTTCAGAAGAAGCTGAAGCAGAGCCGGAAACGGTGCTGTTTTCGGAAAGAGAAGATGATTTTAAGCCATATGATTTTAAATATTCAGCTTTGATATGATCTAAGAATTCCTCCGGAATAAAGAGCTTCCCCATTCCCGAACCTAACTGAATATGTGGCTTGTTGCTTCCGTGAAAATCGGATCCGCCGGTCATAATGAGGTCATATTTTGCCGCGAGTCCTCGGATTTTTCTCTCATCGGCAGGAAGATAAGTACTGTAGACGGTTTCGATTCCGGCAAGACCGGCTTCTTTTAAGGATACAATCAGATGCTCGAGTTTTTCATCCGAAAATCCGTACAGAATCGGATGTGCCAAAACCGGCACACCACCAACTTTCCGAATCATCCGAACAGCTTCCTCGGGAAGCACCTTTTCGCGGTGAACGTAAGTGGGGCAGCGGTCGCCCAAATATCTGCTGAAGGCTTCCTGCATGGAGGATACTTCGCCGGCATCCAGTAAAAAGCGGGCAAAATGTGCACGTGTCAGAATCGTATTCGGAGTTACCGAGTTACGCAGTGCTTCATAGGTGATGGAAAGACCCGCTTCGTGAAGGCGCTCGCACATTTTTATGTTCCGGTCTTCCCGTGTGAATATAAGATTGTCCAGGAATTCCTGCAGTTCCGGACGATGATAGTTGATGTAATAACCGAGAATGTGAATGTCTTTTCCGGGAATAGCCGTTGTAATTTCAATTCCGGGAACCACTTCAACCGGTGAATCGGCGGAGAGAGCAAGGATTTCATCTAATCCTTTTGTTGCATCATGGTCGGTTAAAGCAAACGCGGAAAGCCCGCGTTCTTCTGCAAGCTTCAGAAGTTCCGCGGGTGTCATTGTTCCGTCAGAATATGTGGAATGTACATGTAAATCGATTGCTCTCATTTTTCTGATTTTTTCTTTCAGGTTCCGTCGTTTTTAAATAACGTTACTTATTGAAAAACGCAATGCTGTTTAAAAGCATTTCTGTCAGTTCTCGTCATCCTCACGCTTTGCAATATAAATAGTGCGCTTTCTTGCCATCTCGTCGCTTTCGAGATATTCGTCATAGGTGGTCATCTTATCCACTAAGGTTCCGTCCGGAAGAATTTCCATAATACGGTTTGCAGTGGTCTGCACGAACTGATGGTCATGGCAGGAGAAAAGCTCCACGCCGGGGAATTTAATCAGACCGTTGTTCAAAGCAGTGATGGACTCCATGTCAAGGTGGTTGGTCGGCTCATCTAAGATTAAGCAGTTTGCACCGCTGATCATCATTTTGCTTAAGAGGCAACGAACCTTCTCACCACCGGAGAGGATGCGGACTTTTTTCACGCCGTCTTCGCCGGCAAAGAGCATACGTCCAAGGAAACCGCGCACATAAGTAATATCCTTGACCGGAGAGTAGCCCATCAGCCAGTCGGCAATCGTTAAGTCCGAATCAAATTCTTTTGTATTGTCCTTCGGAAAATAGGCAAGAGAGGTGGTGACACCCCATTTGTATGTTCCCTCATCCGGTTCTAACTCGCCTGCCAGAATCTGGAAGAGGGTGGTCTTGGCGATTTCGTTGCTTCCTACAAATGCAACCTTGTCATCGCGGTTGAAGATAAAGGAAATATTATTTAAAACCTTTTCTCCGTTGATGGTCTTGGAGATTCCATCCACGGTAAGAACCTCGTTTCCGATTTCACGGTCGGGGCGAAAATCGATGTAGGGATACTTCCTGCTGGAGGGCTTGATGGTGTCTAACTCGATTTTTTCAAGTGCACGTTTTCTGGAGGTTGCCTGCTTGGACTTCGAGGCATTCGCAGAGAAACGGGAGATGAATTCCTGTAATTCTTTGATTTTTTCCTCTTTCTTGCGGTTCGCTTCCTTCATCTGACGAATGAGCAGCTGGCTGGATTCGTACCAGAAATCGTAGTTGCCGGCATAGAGCTGAATCTTGCCGTAATCAATGTCTGCTGTGTGAGTGCAGACTTTATTCAAGAAATAACGGTCGTGGGAAACCACGATAACGGTGTTGTCGAAATTGATTAAAAATTCCTCCAGCCACGCAATAGCGTCTA